>JAVVUJ010000021.1:0-22873 GCA_036653195.1 Anaerovorax sp.
CACCACGTCAAAATCAACCAGGGTCAAATGACCGATGCCTACTCGGGCGAGGGCTTCAATGGTAAATCCACCTACACCGCCTACACCAAAAATAATGACCTTCTTTTTTTTAAGAAGGTCCAACTGCTGTTCTCCGATTAACATTTGTGTTCTGTCATATACTGTCTTCATTGAGTATCTCCATCTACAAGACTGGTTGTTTACAAAACTTTCGCTAAAAAAGTTTGAATACGAGGATGTTCCGGATTGAGGAAAATATCATTGGGAACACCGTCCACCACAATTTGACCATCATCCATAAAAATGACACGATCGGAAATTTCTCGTGCAAAATTCATCTCATGGGTCACAATGATCATGGTCATCTTCTCTTCTGCTAATTTTTTAATGACCTGCAACACTTCACCTATGAGTTCTGGATCCAATGCCGAAGTGGGCTCATCAAAAAGCATCACATCCGGCTCCATAGCCAACGCCCTTGCTATGGCTACCCGCTGTTTTTGCCCACCGGACAATTGATCCGGATAAGCGTGCCTTTTATCAGAAAGTCCCACCTTCTCAAGAAGTACATCGGCTATTTTTTCCGCCTCTATTTTTGATTTATTATTCACCATCATAGGCGCAATGGTCAAATTTTCAATTACGGATTTATGGGGAAATAAGTTAAAATTTTGAAAAACCATGCCTAAATTATTGCAAATTTTCAAAATTTCTTTGTTGCTTTTATAAATAGATTTTCCCGTTTTTTCTTCTGCTTTGGCAATATAATTGCCTTCTATGATAATGTTTCCTTTATTTGCTTCCTCTAAATGGTTTAAGCATCTGAGAAGCGTACTTTTGCCAGACCCTGAAGGCCCTATGATGCTGACTATTTCACCCTTATGCACGGTAAAATCAATGCCTTTTAACACATGTAGGGCTTTAAAGCTTTTATGCAAGCCATCTACTTTTATCATTTCTTCCATTACACACCTCCTCTGTATAACTCGGCGAAACAATTCTCCCCCTCGTTGAAACCTCACTAATGACAATTTTACGATGGGTTATAATAAGAGAAACGTTTCTCCAAATACCTAAATACCTGTATAATCACAAAGGTGAAGATCAAATAAATAGCTGCCGCCACAAAATACCCTTCTATACTAAAATCTCTGGCAGACACGGCTTTTGCGTTTCTTGTGATTTCCGCAATACCCAAAACCGAACAGAGGGCCGTATCCTTAATCAAGTTAATGGCCTCGTTTCCTGTAGGCGGCAATACTACTTTTAATCCTTGTGGAATAATAATCTTCTTCATGGTCTGACCTGAAGTCATACCCAATGCCTTGGCCGCTTCATACTGTCCTCGATCAATCGACTGGATGCCCCCTCTGAAAATTTCTGTAAAATACGCAGCATAGTTAATCACAAACGTAACATAAGCCGCCACCTCACGTTGCAGTTCAATGCCTAAAGCCTGCAAACCAAAATAAGCGAAAAACAATTGTAACAACAACGGTGTTCCTCTGAAAATCCAAGTATAGACCTCTAGCACTGCTGCCAGAGGTCTAAATCCAAGGATACTAAATTTACTTAATTTTCCTACCGCACATAACATCCCCAAGGGAATAGACAACAGGATGGTTATGATATAAACCTTCACTGCAATGGCAGCCCCTGAGAATATATAGGGTGTGATAGAAAGTATATAGTCCCAATTATTCATATAAACTAAATTTACCCTTCCACTGATTGAATGTGATTATTGCAAATCTGCATCTGTCAATTTTTCAACATCTCTAATTACAATATTTTCTCCAAACCATTTGTTGCACAAGGTCTCAATGCTTCCGTCTTCATAAAGCTCATCAAGTGCCTTGTCTATGGCTTCACGAAGTGCAACGCTTCCTGATGCACAACCGATTCCATATAGTTCATCACCCATGGATTCTTCCAATACTTTATACTTGCCTTCTTCCTTTGTCATCACATAATTAATTAAAACTTTGTCAATAACAACTGCATCTAATCGATCTGATTGAAGATCTGTCAATGCCAACATATAGGTGTCATATTCTGTAAGAGACTTCTTGCCATCCATGATTGCTTTGTCTCCTTGAAGTGCTGCCAATCCTGAACTATCTACTTGTGCACCTAAGTTTTTCCCTACTAAGTCTGCCTTTGTTTTAATATCAGAGTCTGCTTTTGTAACAATTACCTGCTCATTATTTAAATACGGTTTCGTGTATTCAACTTTTGCATTTCTTTCTTTTGTGATGGTATATCCGTTCCAAATGACATCAATGTTTCCATTATTTAATTCCATTTCCTTTGCCGCCCAATCGATAACCATAGGCTCTGTTTTGACGCCTAATTTTTCTCCTACTAAAGCTGCTAATTCAATGTCAAATCCGGTCAATTTTCCGTCCTCACCTACAAATCCCATTGGAGGAAATTGGTCATCACAACCTACAACCAAAGTTCCTTTGCTCTGTAGATCAGTTAAAGACGTATCAACTTCTGTTTTTTTAGGTTCATCTTTGCCGCATCCCACCGCGAATACACTTATAATCAGCATCAAGGCCAATAACAAACTTACTTTTTTTTTCATGATTAACTCCTTTTTTTCCATGCACTAAAATTTCTCTTCGTTTACTTGATAAATGTATTATACTTTACTACGCTAAATTTGTAAAGCAATAAATTTATTTTTTTGTATTTAATTTTCTTTACACGATCTCCTATATTCATTTAAAAGAAGAGCAAAAAACAATTGCTTGCCATCTGCTCTTCTTTTAAATCTTATTTTTTTAATAAACCCTTTCTTAATCTCTGTTATACGTAATCAAATTTTCTGCAATCTCATTTGTAGCGATAGAGACCGGTTTGGTCACATCTGCTTCCGTTAAAATTGGCTTTCCGGCAACAATGTCCCTGGCTCTTTTAGCAGCCAATACCACCAAAGTATATCTGCTATCTGCTTTTTCTTTTATTTTATTAATCGATGGATATAACATTAAATCTCCTCCTTGTAATTTTCAATCAGCTTATAAGCATCTTCTGTCACCCTTGAATGATAAGCGGTGATAATCGCTTCAACACGCTTCGTCGCTTCCTTTAAATCTCCATTGACCACGCAATAATCATATTTGTCAATGTAGCTTACTTCTTTTAAGGTCTGGCTAAGCCTTAAATTTATGTCTTCTTCTGACTCAGATCCTCTGTTTGTCAGCCGTTTTCTAAGCTCTGTCATAGATGGCGGTAAAATAAAGATAAAAATCCCACTGGGATAGTTTTCTTTTACCTTTAAAGCACCTTGCATATCTATTTCTAAAATTACATCCCGCCCCTTGGCCATTTTTTCTAAGACCAAACCTTTTGGTGTTCCATAATAATTTCCATAAACTTCTGCATATTCTAAAAAGCCACCCGTTTCAATCATACTTAAAAATTCTTCTTTTGACACAAAATAATAATTTACGCCATGAACCTCGCCTGGTCTGGGCTTTCTAGTGGTCATAGACACCGAAATGTCAATATCCTGTCGTTCCAGTAATTCCTTACAAATAGAACCCTTCCCCGCACCTGATGGCCCGGAAACTACAATTAGTAACCCTTTCTCCATTTTATTTCCTCTCGTAAATTCAAATTATCCTGTAGCTTTATAGGATACATCAAAAAACAACAAATTACAATAGGCATTCTTATTTTTTATTCTATATTTTGTACTTGTTCCCTAATTTTCTCTATTTCACTTTTAATATCCAACACTTTATTGGTGATTTCTATGTCATTGGCCTTAGAACCGATGGTGTTGGCCTCTCGATTCATTTCCTGAACCAAAAAGTCCAATTTTTTTCCGTCCGGCTGTGTACTCTGCGTAATAATGCGCTTTAATTGGATAATATGACTGTCCAAACGAACCAGTTCTTCCACAACGCTGGCTTTATCCGCAAAGATAGCAGCCTCCAATAGGATCCTGTCTTCCGGTATTTCTACCGCTTTGTCCAGTAACTCTTTGATTCTTACTAATAATTTATCTTTATAAAGGGCTGTTACCATGGGAGATCTTTTTTCAATATCATCTACAAAACCACGAATCAAATCACCGCGCATAATAATGTCTTCAGCCAGCTTTTCCCCTTCCACTTCTCTCATTTTGTTAAGTTGCTTCACTGCATCTTCCACAGGAACAGCCAGACTCTGATAAACCGCTTCTTCATCTTCTAAATCAGGTACCGCCTTCATTACATCAGGTAAGGAAGCCAAAAACTGTAAAGTAATATCACCCACTACGCCAAATTCCTTTTTTAATACCAATAAATTATCATAGTACTGTTTGGCAACCATGGTGTTCAACTTCACACTTGTATCATCCTCTGTCAAATTTTCCACATTCATTGAAACTTCTATCTTCCCTCTTTTGGCAATTCCTTTTACGATACTTTTTAACCGTTCTTCTGCAAAAGAATATCGTCTGGGCATCTTTATGGAAATATCGCTATACCTGTGATTCACCGATTTAATTTCAATGATTATGTTCCGTTTTCCGTCATTGTATTCACTTCTTCCAAAGCCTGTCATGCTTTTTATCATATTATTTCTCCTCAATTGTGGTATACTGTTATCATTGATTATGAATTAAGTATACTACATTTAAAGGAGTGAAACAATGAGTTTTGACGGAATGGTAACAGGGGCAATTGCCCATGAATTAAATAGAAAACTTACCGGTGGTAAAATTGAAAAAATTTATCAACCTGAGTCGACAGGCGTGATTTTATTAATACATGCAAACAGACAACACTACATGCTTTATCTTTCTGCGGGCAGCAGTCATGCCAGAATGCATTTGATCACTGAAAAAGACACAAATCCACAAAATCCAAGTGGGTTCTGTATGCTTATGAGAAAACATATACAAGGTGGTCGCATTTCCTCTATCCTTCAAAAAGATTCCGAACGGATTGTGGAAATTTCTGTAGAGACGGTCAATGAATTGGGTTTTTCTATAAGCAAAAAAATGGTTGTAGAAATCATGGGAAAGCACAGCAACATAGTCATTGTAGATGCCATTTCAAATAAAATTTTAGATAGCATTAAACGAATTTCTATGGATGTAAATCGATATCGTCAGTTACTGCCCGGATTGCAGTATGTCTATCCACCCACTCAAGAGAAACAATCTTACTATGATTTGACATGTGAAGAAATTGAAAATTTTCTAATTCACAGCAAAGAATCAGAAGAAATCGTGCCAGTTTCTAAGGTTTTATTAGATCATATACAGGGAATCAGTCCCCTGATTTCAGTGGAAATTTCAGAACATGGATCCCATGCTTCTTCTATTTTCCAAACGCTGGAAAAGTTGGTAAAGTCCATCGAAGAAGAAGATTTTTCTCCTTGTGTCTACATAGATCCATCTAAAATTCCTGTGGATTTTCATATTTTTCCTATTTCTGCTTTGGAAAAAACTTACGAAAAATTATCCTTTGAAACTGCCAATGAAGCTGCCGAATATTACTATTTAAACAAAAAATCTTCCAATATCATTAGACAGAAATCTTCCGATTTGGAACGGGCTTTAAAATCCAATCTTGATAAATTGATTTTAAAGAGAAAACGACTTTTCCAAGATATTGAAAAAGCTGAGAATTCAGAAATATATCGGCTTCATGGTGAACTGCTCACAGCCAACTTGCATTTGATCAAGCCTGGAGATTCTTCCGTCACTGTGCTCAATTATTATGATAATACCCCTTTGGAAATCCAACTGAACGTACGCCTCTCACCCTCACAAAATGCCCAATCTTTTTACAAAAGATATGGCAAATCAAAGACAGCCATTAAAGAAAAGAATATTCAGCTTGAAGAAACTTCCAAGGATATTGCTTATTTGGAATCTGTATTATCCTACATCGAATCTGCCACTTCTTCTGAAGAAATAGAAGAACTGCGCCTGGAACTAATAGAAGGGGGATACATGAAAAGGCGTAAAAATACGTATAAGCCTTCAAAATCAAAGCCTATGCCCCACCACTATACTACAGACGATGGGTTTCGCGTTTTTGTAGGAAAAAATAATAAAGAAAACGATGTATTAACCTTTAAAACAGCCGCCGGTAAAGATTTATGGCTGCATACAAAAGACATTCCCGGATCTCATACCATCTTGTTTTCCGATGGAAAACCCTTTACAGAAGAGAGTATTTTCCAAGCGGCTTCCATGGCTGCCTTTCATAGCAAAGGAAGATCCTCTGAAAATGTGCCTGTGGATTACACCCAAGTGCGCTATGTGAAAAAGCCCTCCGGCGCAAAACCCGGAATGGTGATCTTTACCAACAATAAAACCATTTACGTAAATCCAAAAGTGCCCCAACCTACCCAACGGCCATCAAAGTAACGATCCCAACTGATCTATGCCAAGACCGGCAGATGTTTCGTGAAAATAATCTATCGGTCTTCTTTTTTACCTAAGAATGCCCATAATATTACAATTCATACACTTATTCTTACAATTGCTATTTTTTATATTGCATTTTCAAGCCAAGCCATTTACAATGATTTTTACCAACAATTGTAACTCATTATAATGTGACAAGGAAATTAAGTGGGAAAAACGCTTTCACACTTTCCGCCCCATAGGCCATTTTGCACATGGGATTTAGAGAAAAAGCAGGGAGGTAATTTATGAAAACCAGCAATAAAACAATCAAACAAGTAAAATGTACATTATGCGGTTCCACGACTCACATTTTAAATTTCAAGCAAGGTTATGTGTGTGATAATTGTTTGCACGATATAAAACAATTATATAGCTGCTAAACACAAACTCTTGCTCACAAACTCTATTCGTTACTGTAAAAGAGATTTCCCATCTCTTACGTATGGCAAGCAAACAGGTGTTATAATTGTTGGTCGTTACTTGCTCCCTTGGCGCAATTTATTTAAAATCCTTTGAAACTCATCTGGTAAAGGACTTTCAAACTCCATATAGGCGCCTGTTCTTGGGTGAATAAATCCGATTAATTTTGCATGAAGCATTTGGGTTTTAATCCCAAATGCCATTTTTTTCGGCCCATATACCGGATCTCCCAACAGTGGATGATTCATATAGGCCATGTGTACTCTAATTTGATGGGTTCTCCCTGTCTCCAGTCTGACTTGGATATAATTAAATTGTCCCAACCTTTCCAACACTTTATAATGGGTCACAGCCTCTTTTCCGTTGAAGCTGGTTACAGCTTGCCGAAGCCGATTCTTTGGATCTCTGCCAATAGGCTGATTGATGGTTCCTTCTTCTTCTGTAAAATTATTGTAAACGATGGCGTGATATGCTCTGGAAATGGTATGCGCCGCAAGTTGCTTGGCTAAAGATTGGTGGGCAAAATCATTTTTGGCAATGATCAAAAGACCTGTGGTATCCTTGTCAATTCTATGCACAATCCCCGGCCTTGCTACCCCGTTCACACCTGATAAATCCTTGCAGTGAAACAAAATGGCATTGACCAAGGTGCCCGTTTGATTGCCTACTGCAGGATGAACCACTCGATTTTTTTCTTTATTTACAATCAATACATCCCCATCTTCATAAACAATATCCAGGGGAATATCTTCAGGCAACACATCTAATGGCTCCACCTCCGGTATTGTAATTTCAACCATATCTCCAGATTTCACCTTTGTCTTCTTGCTGTTACACAGAATTTTATTTACCATAACTTGATTATCGTCAATTAATTTTTGGATATTACTTCTGGATAATTGCTCCAAAGCAAAAGAAAGAGCCACATCAAGTCTGGCTCCACAGTTTTTTTCATCTATTATAATCGTATACTCCTTTTGTTTTTCACACATTGGTTTGCCCCTTATCCTGCTTTGGTTCTATAAAAAATACATAAAGAATGAGCAATCCACATCCACAACACACGGCCATATCGGCAACATTAAAAATGGGAAAAACTCTAAAATCAAGAAAATCCACTACATACCCGTAGGCAACTCTATCTATTAAATTCCCAATTCCACCTGCAACCACAAGTCCCAAGGCAGTGGCACAAATTTTATTGGCGCTAAGTCCCATCTTTACGAAAGCAATGAGAATCCCACCCATAATCAACAAGGGCAAAACAACGAGTAACACCCTTTGATTTTCAAATATGCTAAAAGCGGCTCCATAATTATGAATGTAGGTAATATGAAAAAAATTCTCAAACACGCCTATAGATTGCCCCAGCTCCATATTGGATTGAATGAGAAACTTTGTAAGTTGGTCCAGGACTACGACTAGCCCAATGATAAGTATCATATACATGTGGTTCCGTTTCTCCCGTTTTCTATTTAAAGTTAATAATGGTCTTATTCATATTCTCTTTTTCTTTCTCCCCGGATGTTTTTATGGTGGGCACATAGTCATTCTTTAAGGCATCAAAAAATTTAAAATCTTCTGAGTCCTGATTTAGAAACAATTCAACACCCAAACTATCTAAGGAGCGCTGTTCATCCTCTAAAAACCCTTTATACTTGGCCTTGAACGCGTTTAATCGGCTACGCATAGCCGCCGCTTCTTCTGTCAGCCGTTCTACAGATTCCTTTGCTTCTCGCTGGATCAACTGGGCATCTAATTCAGCATTTTTCAACAAAATTTCCGCTCTTCGTTCTGCACTGGCGGAAATATCACCCATCAGTGATTTAGCTGCTTCTAATGTGTTTAATACTGCCCCCTCCGAATTTTGGTACCTAGCCAAATCCACATTCTGTTTTCTGATGGTGTCTTTTAGACGTTGATTTTCATCTAAAAGTTTTTCAAAATCCAAGGTCAGAAGATCCAAAAAAGAATCTACATCTTCTTCTTTATAACCCCTTACTCCTTTGGGAAACTCTTTATTTTGTATATCCAATGGTGTAATCATTTTTCCACCTCACAATGAACTTTCATTTAAAAAAACAGAAGTAATTTTAACAAGATATTTTGAATAAGGAACACAAAGATGATGGCAACCATGGGTGCAAAGTCTAAAGGCCCTGTTCCAATACGAAATCTCTGTAAAAGCCGTCTGCACGGTTCAATAATTAAATCTGTCACTTGGCACAAAATCATATATAACTTATAGATCGATCCATATGGATTTCTCACAAACCAACTCATAATGGCTCTGATCAAGATCATATATACAATAATTTCACAAAATCTGCTAATTGCAACGATTAATATGGTCATGTTTTTCTCCTATTTCCACAAATTTTTGGGTCCGGATCCAAAGTCGATTGCCTTGTGGTCAATATTTGCTGCTACGTCCACGTTATCGGGTGCAAATATAAAAATATTATTCGCAACCTTTTGCACATTTCCGTTCAAAGCATAAGTGGCACCACTTAAGAAGTCAAAAATCTTTCTCGCAACATCGGAATCCATTTTTTCCAAATTAATAATAACGGGTTTTCTGCTCTTCAAGCTGTCTACCAACCTAGGACATTCTTCAAAACTCTTGGGTTCCGTCACAACTAATTTAAATTGATTGGTAGCTGAATTCAACTTATTCTGAACAGGCGCGATGCGACTGTCTTTTTCCTCTTTAACCCCCGGTCTGGCCGTCATATAAGAGTTCTTTGACTCTAAACTCTTTCTTTCTGTATTCATTGGTTTCTCTTCCGGTTTTTCCTCTTCTTCTTCATCTATTTCCTCAATCCCAACCAGCATTTTTAATTTTGAAAATAATCCATCGCCCATATTAAACCTCCTAAGTTTGATAGTTAAATACTTTTACTGTAGTCTCTTTCTCCAAATATTGCAGTTCCCACCCGAATCAAGTTGGAACCTTCCTCTATAGCCACAGGATAGTCATGTGACATGCCCATTGAAAGATATTTAAAATCTAAATTTTTATGCGCATATGTTTTGTATTGATCGTACAGTTCTTTTACCTGTCTAAAGTAAATGCGAATGTTCTCCGGATCAGGGTCAAAAGGCGCAACACTCATTAATCCACAAATTCTGATATGATCGCAAGTATTGGCAATCGTCTCAATCATATGGCCTGTTTCTTCCTTTGAAATTCCAAATTTGCTTTCCTCACCGGCTGCATTCACTTGAATCAGTACATCCATAACCTTACCGATTTGTGTTGCTCTGCGATTAATTTCGTCTGCCAATTTAACAGAATCAACAGAATGAATCATGGATACTTTGTCTACGATGTATTTTACCTTATTTGTTTGCAAATGTCCAATCATATGCCAATTTACCTGCTCAACATTTTCATATTTATCTAAGATCTCTTGTACCTTGTTCTCGCCAATATCCGTCATTCCTCCATGAATGGCTTCATTAATCTCTTCTGCCGTTCTTGTCTTTGTAACTGCAACCAAAAGAACATCTGTCGGTTTTAAACCAACCTTTTCTGCGATTTCATTCTTATGCTTTACAACTTCACAAATATTATCTTTTATTTTACTCATTTCTATCTCTCCTCTTTTATTTTTGTATTTCATCATATACATTTACGGTTTCCACTCTCTTCGTTCCTCCGTCTGTGTAGAAATAGGAGGATTCTACAGTAGAATATACACCATTTGTAGATAGAATTTTCACCGGTTTAAATACAAAAGCACCGGTAACATCTTTTACATATACACCGGGTTGTCCATTTTCACTTTTTATGCTTTTATTGCTGACAATCAGGCCTGTTTTATTAGATGTGACCACCTCGGCTTCTATCTTTCTCAAACTATCAAAGTCCTCATAATAGCGATTAAAACTTAAAATAATTCGAAATGTATCCCCTTCATCAATAATATCGAAAACCTTTCCCACCACTTCTCCCTTGGGGAGCTTTAGTGTGATTTCATTTCCTTTTTCATATTTCACAATATTTTCAGCGGGAGTCCAATACATGACATACCATTCATTGTCATCAATCATTTTATAAAGTGGATCACCGGTTACCGTATGGTCTCGCACAACATTTTGCACCTCTATTTTTTTATCATCTAAGCTTTCTCTGGATATGGTCTTCATAGTCTCCGGTGTAAGTGCTGCTTCAAATCCATCTACAAAATAACTGATTGAACCATTGATCTGACTTACATAATTGGGCTGCGGTTCACCAAAAGGCACACCAAAAGCATTGGCAGTTTCAAAAATGGAGGGATAAATGGTACTGCCACCGGCATCTACGTTAGGCACAACATCTAAGATTCTCACGTTCTTTCTCATCTCTTGCCCCTGTTCAATGTAGTAGCTGACTGCGCCTGCTTGTTCTGCTAAATATACAAACTCTTCACGCACAAAATAACAGGTGACTTTATCTGTAACCTGTAATCCACCATATTCAATAATCTCCGTCTTTTGAAGGATTCCTGTAATACTGGGTACCACATAAATCGCCGCAAATAAAGCCACCGCTGCTATGAAAAAAACGGTTACACCCAGCCTCTTTTTTTTCACTATTTCCTCCCCACAACCTGCGCCACGATTTTCTTTTCATCTTTTGTGAGATTTTCTGTTTTATCTAAAAATTTCCGAAACAAATCCGGTCTCTTTTTCTTTGTCAATTCCAGAGATTTTTCAAATTTCCATAAATGAATCAATTTATGATTTCCCGAAATCAACACATCCGGTACAGCCATTCCCTCATAATCTCTGGGTTTCGTATATTGAGGATATTCTAATAAACCGGAGTAAATAGATTCTTCTTGGTGCGCATTGTCATTTCCTAAAACACCGGGCACCAATCTTGCTACAGCATCTACCAAAATCATGGCCGGCAGTTCACCGCCTGTTAAAATATAGTCTCCTACCGAAACTTCTTCTATATTCCAATAGGTCAAAACTCGCTCATCAATTCCTTCATAATGACCGCATAAAAGAACCAGATCGTCGCACTGGGCAAAGTCTACAATCATCTCTTCATCTAAAATTTTTCCTCTTGGAGACATATAGACAATTCTTTTACCCTTAGCAGAAATAGCCTGTAAGGCACGAAATATAGGATCAACGGTCATGACCATACCGGCACCACCGCCAAAAGGGTAGTCATCCGTTTTTCGGTGCTTGTCCAAGGTATAATCTCTTATGTCGGTAACTCTTATATCCAAAATTCCTTTTTGTCCCGCCCTTCCCAATATGCTTTCCTCTGTAATGGGTGTAAACATTTTAGGAAAAAGAGTCAGTATATCGATTACCATGATTCTCCTTCTATCTATTGTTTTACAATTCAAGCAAGCCATCTATTAAGCGAACCGTCATTGTTTTTGTCTCTATATTTATATTCAAAATAAACGCTCCAACTGCCGGGATCAGACATTTATTCTTGTTTTCCATCTCAATTTCATACAAGTCCTGTGCTGCATTTTGTATGACATCACTGACATGACCAATTTTTTTACCTTGTTGATCTACCACTGTCAACCCAATTAAATCATCAATATAATAGGTATCTTTGGGGAGAACTCTTTTATCTGATTCGTCAATGAACAGTTCTTTTCCTTTATAGGACTCTGCCTGTGTTCTATCGGAAATGCCCTCTAATTTTAAAATGACCATTTCTTTCATATAGCGAATTTTTTCAATTTGAAACGGCTTGTTTTCTATATAAACAGAAGTCAGCTCCTCAAACCGTTCCTTATAATCGGAAAAATGATAGACTTTCACTTCGCCTTTTAGCCCTACCACATTGACAATTTGTCCGATTTTAATTTTCCCCATAATTGGTTCCTCATTTCCACAGCTTCTAAAAAACGCACCTCCAAGGGTGAGGAGGTGCACTTATTACAGGGCCAAAATCAACTATTGCACGATTTCAACCACGACTCTTTTATTAGCCTTTGTCGCTGCAGCTTTCACTACAGTACGAATTGCCTTGGCGATTCTGCCTTGCTTACCAATTACTTTACCCATATCTTCTGGTGCAACCCTAAGCTCAATTACAATGGCTTCTTTCCCTAAAACCTCTTTTACCTCTACTGCATCCGGACTATCAACAAGTGCTTTTGCAATAGCTTCAACTAGATTTACCATCAGCATTCACCGCTTTCCTTATTCTATGATACCCGATTTTCTAAAAAGGCTTCTTACTGTTTCTGTTGGCTGTGCTCCGTTTGCAATCCACTTCTTTGCTGCTTCTCCATCAATTTTAATGTCTGCTGGATTTGAAAGTGGATTATAATATCCGATTTCTTCAATGAATTTTCCATCTCTTGGTGAACGAGCATCTGCAACTACAACTCTATAAAAAGGCTTCTTGTTTGCACCCATTCTCTTTAATCTAATTTTTACTGCCATAATTTTTTACTTCCTTTCCTAATTGAGATATTCAATATATATTAAACTCAGTCGTTTCTGAATTTAAGACCTTCTTTTCTTCGATAACAAAACGCTTACCGAAACATGCGATTTTTCTTATGTTTGGGCGCATTTGTGAACTGCTTCATCATCTTCCTCGCCTCATCATATTTTTTAATTAAATTGTTAATTTTACTCACAGGTTGACCGCATCCCGCTGCAATTCTTTTCCTTCTGCTGGCATTTAAAATGTCCGGTTTGCGCCTCTCTTCTTTTGTCATAGAGTGAATGATGGCTTCCATTTCCACAAATTCTCTTTCGCCTCTGTCTAAATCCGCCTCTTTTACATTCTTATTCCCCATGCCGGGCATCATGTCCATAATTTTTGCCAAACCGCCCATTTTTTTTATTTGCCCAATTTGATCCAAAAAATCCTCCAGTGTAAACTGGTTTTTCTTCATTTTCTGCTCTAACTCGGCGGCCTTATCGTCATCGAAATTTTCTTGCGCTTTTTCTATAAGGCTCATCATATCGCCCATGCCCAAGATTCTCGATGCCATTCTTTCCGGATGAAAAGGTTCTAATGCGTCAAATTTCTCTCCGGTACCCATAAATTTAATGGGTTTTCCCGTCACCATCTTGGCAGATAAAGCGGCTCCGCCTCTTGTATCTCCATCTAACTTTGTCATGATGATTCCGTCAATGCCTAGTTTTTCATTAAATCCGGTTGCTGCATTCACAGCATCCTGCCCTGTCATCGCATCCACAACCAGTAAAATTTCGTGAGGTTTGGTGGCTTCCTTGATTCTCACAAGTTCGTCCATCAACTCATCATCTATATGAAGTCTGCCTGAAGTATCCAGAATCAGAACGTCATGCCCTCTATATTCGGCCTCTTTCATGGCTTTTTCCGCAATCACTTCCGGTTTTTTGCAATCACGCATGGTGAATACAGGTACACCCACCGATTTTCCTACAATTTCTAATTGGTCAATTGCCGCCGGCCGATACACATCACAAGCCGCCATCATAGGATTTTTACCGTTTTTCTTTAAATAGTTTGACAATTTACCGCAAGTCGTGGTTTTTCAGGTCACCTTAAGGCATGCCATAAGCAAAACTGTAAATCCTCTTGGTGAAAAAGTCAACTTGCTGTTGGTGCCCCCCATAAGCGTTACCAATTCATCATTTACAATCTTTACAACCTGCTGTGCCGGCGTCAGACTGGTTAGCACGTCCTGCCCGATGGATTTTTCTTTTACAGTGCTTACAAATTGTTTTACGACTTTAAAGTTAACATCAGCCTCTAACAATGCAAGCTTTACTTCTCGCATCGCTTCATTAATATCCGCTTCTGTCAGGATGCCTTTTCCTTTTAATTTTTTAAAGACACCTTGTAATTTATCCGAAAGACCTTCAAATGCCATGTTTACCACCGTTTCTCTTTTGAGGCTCAATCATTAAGCCCATCTATAATTTTTTTTATTTCTTTTAATTGTTTCACGAAACTTCCACTGTCCTTATTTTCTTTAATCAATTGATCGATACCTTTGTCAATACGCTCAATGGCTGTCTCTTTTTTGCTGAACTTCTCAACCAATCCCAGCTTCTCTTCATACTGATTCAATCGTATTTCAGCCTTTTTTACCGCATCATGTACGCCTTGTCTGCTCATGCCTACTTCCTTGGAAATCTCGGCCAAAGAAAAATTGTCCTCATGATATAGGCTAAAAATTTCCCGTTGCTTTTCCGTAAGCAGTTGGCCATAAAAGTCAAAAAGCATGCTGATCTTTATAATTTTATCAATTTGCATAACCTACGACCTTTCTCTACATGACAAGCGTTTCCCTTGACACCTTTTATAATCTAACACAAAAGAAAACCGCTGTCAAGTATTTTTCTTGGCAGCAGCCTGTCATGACCCCTTGTTTCCGTAATTTTCAACTATTTATTTGCATGATCTTCTGCACGCTTCCAAATGAGCACTGCATTATTATTGGAATTTGTAATGGTAATCACATCTCCTTCTAACTTTACAAAACGTTCCTGCATTTGTCCTTCCCATGTAGGGTTCATGCTCACTTCCATATGATGATGCAAGGTATTGGTCTTTTCGTCCACCTCATACTGACCGGAATAAGCCATATACCCTTTGGCAGCCTTAGACATTTCTTCTACGGTACCCGTATGTAAATGACCATTTGCATACACGGGACGACCGGGTGACATAATTTGAGCGGACATGTATCCATCCGGCGTATACATAATAAATCCGGTTGCATCTTTACCTAAAGGATAAAATTTTGCGCCGCTTTTATTTTTGTCCTCTATGCTATACTCTACTAATCTCCATGCACCTACCAGTGTTTCTCTAAAACTTTTTGACATATTCATAACCTCCATACTTTATTCTACCATAGTTACCGTTTTATTAAGGTTGGACTTCTGGTTATATTATAACAAACTTTCCGAAAAATTTATATTGAAAATTCAAAATTTTTAAAATGATTTTTAAATCCATCTTCTATATTCCCTTCTTTGATAAGTGAACATTATAAGGGGTGTGCCCATACAGTTTGATGGATAAATTTCAAATAACCTCTTCCCCCTGTGTATGACAAATAATATTGGGTATAAACTAAAATCAGAAAGCCATAGAATTTTATTTTTCTCTATGGCAGGGAGGACATCTATGAAAAGTAAAGTTGCCATTATAAAATGTACTTCTTACCAGGTTTCACAGGTAAAAGAAGCCATCTCAAGAGGTATTGCGCTAATGGGCGGATTAGAAGCGCTTATTCCGCCAACAGATAAACTCTTATTAAAACCAAATGTGTTAAACAAGGCGATCCCCGAAAAGGCGGTAACCACTCACCCCGCTGTATTTGAAGCAGTAATCAACATTTTGCAGGACGCCGGATATGACAACCTTTCTTATGGTGACTCACCCGGCAACCCCCTTCCACCAGAAAAGGTTGCGGAGACTTGTGGTTTGAAACAGGTAGGCGATCTCTACCAACTGCCTTTTGCTGATTTTTCTCACGGAAAAACTGTAAATTTCCCCCAAGGCAAATTTACCAAGCAGTTTGAAATCAGCAATGGGGCATTAGAAGCAGACTCTATCATCAACATTTGCAAAATGAAAACCCACGCATTAATGCGTATCACCGGTGGCGTAAAAAATCTTTTAGGCTGTGTCTATGGGTTTAACAAAGGCATGTCTCATGCCAAGTTCCCCACTCCCGATGATTTTGGGAAAATGCTGGTAGATTTAAGCCTCTGTCTGAAACCCAAGCTTCATATTTTAGACGGCATCACCGCCATGGAGGGCAACGGACCCTTTTCAGGAACGCCCATTCAAATGAACGTGATTTTGGTTTCTACGGATCCGGTGGCACTGGATTCGGTATTTTGTAAGCTGATTCATGTGGATCCACTTTCCATTCCTACTATTAAATATGGCGAAGCCTTTGGCCTTGGCAAATGGAGGGATGAAGACCTGGAATTGTTGGGAGATCCCATAGATAATCTCATCAATGAAAAATTCCAAGTATCAAAAGAATCTTTGGAAACGGATAAATGGAAATTTTTATCCGGATTGCGCGCACCCCTCATGAAAAAGCCGGTAATCTTATCCAATAAATGCATCAAATGTGGTGCCTGTGTTGAAGCTTGCCCTATTAAAGATCCAGACGGCGGAAATTCACCTGCCCATAGGAAGGAAATTGCCTTATACTTTAAAAGCCAGCAGGCTGAGACTGAAAAAGAAGCACCTGTATACAATTATAAAAAGTGTATCAGATGCTATTGTTGCCAAGAAATGTGCCCGGCCAAAGCCATTGAGGTAAAGACACCCTTACTTGGCAAACTTCTTATTTACCATTGAGATACCCTTTGAAAGACACAAAGCCAAGAAAAACACAAGAAGCGTCATCATTGGAATATAAAGTCCTACGCAGGGTTCAATGTTTAAAAATTTAAACAAATCCATCAACAATGCTAAAATTAACGCATGACTCAAATAAATGCTGAAGGAATATTGAGAAATTCTTTGTATGCCCTCCTTCTTATAGGTCCAACAGGCAAAGAAAGCAAAGATACAAAGACTGCCTAGAACCACAAAAATACTTAAAAATCCATAAAAATATAAATGTTTTAAATACTGCGTAAAAGTAAAAATACAAAGCCAGGAAAGGATGCCGCCCACAGCGAATACTACTTTCTTGGTTTTTAATTTTTCTCTGTTCCCATAAATCCAATAGCCCAGAATATAGTACCCTATGTACTGAATGCCCTTAACAACCCAAAACAAAGATGAAGTTTCCGTTACAACCATCCCTAAAATCATAAATCCAATTCCAATCCATCCAACTTGTTTTTGGGTAAATCCTCTCCCTGCTCGTATGATTACAGGCGTTAACAGAAACAAACCCAAAGCCATATAAAGATACCACATATGGTAATAAGGGGATCCTTTTGCCCACTCTATAAATGGCATGGTAAAAATTGAATTCTCATAAATCTGATAGCCTATGGAACACAAAAACAAAGCATAGGTTATTCGGAAAATCACATAAACCACACTCCAAATGAGCGTAGGCACCACAATATTGTGATAAATTTTCTTGTAATAGAAGCCATATTGTTCATTCTTATCATTGCTCAATTGAAAAGCACCGCTGAGCATGACAAAGAGAGGCACTGCAAATCTGGTCATAGAATCAAATCCATTGCTTAGCGTAAAATCCATGCCTCCGCCGCCCTCTTGCGCCATAGCCAAGAATAAACTGCCGGCGGAAACATGCAACAACACAATCATAAAGGTTGAGATCAACCGCAGCACTTCAAAATTATTTTCTCTTACTCCCATTGGACAAACTCCTTCTTCATCTTTATTCTGCCGGAAGGGATCGATGCCCCAATCCAATGACGACTTCATTTAGATGGAGCAATCCAATGCTCATAAAAATACACACGCTAAGATGTTCTTTGTGTCTACAAATAGCTACCTTTCCACCTCCATTGAGCCCCGTAGCTTTGGCTGCGATCTGCATTAAGGCTTCTCTAGCCGCTCCGGCAATGGCACCATCTTCAACATGACATTCTTTTGTAACGCCACTTCTTCTGGATGCAATAATTGATTTTTCTATTACTACATGAATGGAATTCACAATATCACCGCCAATATCCACAGCCGCACCATAAATTCCTTTTTCCTTTAATTTCCCAATAAGCTGCTCTTCCGATGCCCGATTAGCCGTAATGGCTAATTTGATTGTAGCGCGCGCTACATCTACACTATCATACATATTTCCCACCATACTTCCTACACGTTTTCGTGTACACCACTATACATTGATATTTAATAATTATACCCATTTCCGGGGAACAATTCAACCTTTTCTAACGTCAAAGAAAGTAGGATATCCTTTTAGCACAGATACTGAATGGGTAATAATGGTTCACTTTTCATTTTTTTGGTTAACATACGTTATATGCTATGGTATAATAACCATCATAAGATGGTTATTATACGTTTGGAGTGGCGTGCCAGAATTTCAGCCTTAGGGCTGAAAAGGCACATGCCGGATTATACCATAATGCGTTGCATTTATGGTATAATTGCCATCATAAGATGGTTATTATACGTTTGGAGTGGCGTGCCAGAATTTCAGCCTTGAGGCTGAAAAGGCACATGCCGGATTATACCATAAAATATACATAATAAATGTGAACAACATTGCAATTGGAATAAGTAGGTGAAATTTATGACTGACAAATATGACAATGATCAAGACAAACAGACTGAAATAGACGATTTTTTAAGTCGCTTTGATGAAATAACCAATGAATTCGACAAGCGAACCAATCGACTGCCTTCCATTGATAGCATGGACGTTTCAGTTGAAAAAGTCCCCATTCCCGAAGATTTGCCTTTTGAAAACATCCCAGTTAAGGAGACTTCTCCCACAGCTGAGAGACCTGAAGTCCCGAAAACGCCCCCCGCCTCGTCAAAGGCCAATCGACGAGATCGATTTTCAAAATCCAAATCCAAGGCTGAATTAGCCTTATCTGCGGGGAAAGACAAGCTTTCTTCTATGAAAGATAAAATTTTTGACACGAAAGATCCTTGTACAGAAGAAACAAATGGTGGTGGAGCAATTATGGGAACAAAGAAAAAACGCAGTAGAAATAAGAAATATAGGTTAAACAAAAAACAATTTTTAAAATTTGTTTTAGGTTTTTTTATCATTTTAGGTATCATTGGTGTCGTGACATTGGCTTCTATTGTCATTACGGCACCGGCCGTCACTTCCGAGAACATTTATTCCTTGTTAAGCGAAAACTCTGTGCTCTACGATGATCAAGGTGAAGTGGTAGACAGTTTGCTCACTTCAGAGGGCAGGCGAACCAATGTATCCTATACAGATCTGCCAAAAAACCTGACAGATGCTTTTATTTCAATTGAAGATAAAACCTTCAAAGAGCATAATGGATTTAACTTTATCAGAATTATGGGTGCCATCAAAGAAAGCATCTTTGACGGTGGCTCTATAAGCGGAACCAGCACCATTACACAACAATTAGCAAGAAACTTATACTTAGCCGAAACAAAGTCCATTCACTCTATGACCAGAAAAGTGAAAGAGGCTTATTATACGGTGCTTTTAGAAAAACATCTTTCAAAAGAACAAATTTTAGAAGCTTACTTAAATACGATTTATTTGGGATATACTTCTTACGGCGTGCAAGCAGCTTCCCAGTCTTATTTTTCAAAAGACGTTTCTCAGCTAACGCTGGCCGAATGTGCAGCTTTAGCCAGTTTGCCACAAGCCCCGGACAGGACGGCCTTAATTAAGAAGTTTTCCCCCGACCAAATAGACCCTGCCGACCCAAACATCCTCTACACAGGAAGTGACATGGTCTATGTTTATAACGATGCCTTTGTTGACCGTCAACACTTGGTTCTTCAATTTATGAAAGAGCAGGGGAAAATTACAGAAGCAGAATATAACGAGGCCATGGCTTACGATTTGAGAGCCTCCATCGTTCCGGGAGAAGATACCATCAGTGAAAAGACTTCCTACTTTGTAGATTATGTCATTGATGATGTTATTGAAGATCTTATGAGCGAAAAGAATCTGAGCAAAGATGAAGCCACGTCTCTTGTTTATAACAGTGGTCTGCACATTCACACTACCATGAATGCCAACATGCAAAGCATTGCAGAAACAGAGTTTTCAAACAATGCAAACTTCCCTGACGTAACAAATTTAAACAAAGATGGCGCAGGAAATATTTTAAATTCTACCGGTAATATTATGCTTTACTCTTATAACAGCTATTTTAACGATGATGGCAGCTTTACCCTCAGACCCGATGAATATACGGTAGATTCCAATGGAAACGTAATCATTTACAAAGGGAATCGTTTGAATGTCTACAAGACAGAAGTAGACGGCCAAACTGATTGGAGTTTGGAATTTAAAGACATGTACACCCAAGAAAGCGGTACGTTCTACGGTATTAAGGGTGGTGTCATTACAGTGCCTGCGGAATTTAAAGAAAAAAATAATGACGGAAATTTGGTAATTTCAAAGAAATTCATGAATGAATATCCTGATACCTTTACCTTCAACGATAACGGTTTGACGATAGGCGCAGGGCATTATGTATTGAGACAAAAAACAGTGCAACCACAATCGGCAATTGTTATTTTAGATTATCATAATGGTGGCATTAAAGCCATGGTAGGTGGAAGAAACACCCAAGGCGCAAAACTGTTCAATCGAGCCGATGAGCCTCGCCAACCCGGCTCTTCCATGAAACCCATCGGTGCTTACGGCCCTGCCCTCCAAGCCACTGCAGATGAGCTTGCAGGCAAAGGAACAGCCGTATCCGACAAAAGCCAGGTATATGGGTCTTACTGGACTGCCGCTAGTGCCATCAATGATGCACCATTAAAAGTGAACGGCAAAAATTGGCCTAAGAATTGGTACTCCGGATATAAAGGCCTCATGAGTATGCGCCATGCCATCGAACAATCGGTCAACACTTGTGCCGTAAAAGTATTTAATGATGTTGGCGAAAAACGATCCATAGAATTTGCAAAGAGTCTAGGGGTTACAAGCATCATAGAAGATGGCCCTGTGAATGATTGCAACGCTGCAGCTATGGCCTTGGGCGGGATGACTTATGGTGTATCTCCACTTGAAATGTCTGCTGCTTACGGTGTCTTTGCCCATGGTGGAAAGTATACGGAACCTACTTCTTATACAAAAATCACCAACAAACGGGGAGAAGTGATCCTAGAATCAACACCCCACCCAGAACAAGTCATGGATGAAGGCGCTGCTTTTATTATGACCGATATGTTACGATCCGCAGTAAACGCAAAAATGGCCGGCGATGCCAACATTGGTTCACAACCGGTAGCCGGGAAAACCGGAACCACCACCGATAACTACGATGCGTGGTTTGTAGGATATACACCTCAATATGCGGCCGCCGTTTGGATTGGAAATGACGTAAATATTGAACTGACAGAAGGAAGTAGCGCCGCAACTCGTATATGGCAACGCATTATGAGAAAAGCGCATGTAGGCCTTCCTGCCGGCAGCTTTAAAAGACCCGACACGGTGATTTCGGCAACGGTAGACTCTTTTACCGGTATGCTGCCTTCTACCGGCAAAACAAGGACGGAATATTTTATAAAAGGAAGTGCACCTACTTCTGTATTTACGGGAAGATACCCTTCCGGCGTCAGATTGCCTTCACCTGAAAAAACAACAACCGATGCCATTACAAGCGGTGGCGGTGTGACCAATTCCGGTGTAACGAATCCAAATAATCCAGAGACACCACCGGACACCAACTTACCGGGCGAAGGCGGTACATCCACGCCTCCGGCACCTGTGCCAATACCGCCGGCTCCAACACCCACAGCGCCTACAGAACCGGATCAACCCCCTTCTTGGATTGTGGTAGAATAACCTACCGCTTGGATTTAGGCGAAAATAAAATAGCAATAAAATAACCGAACACCACGGCTGCAGTAATTCCTGCAGCCGTATTTTTTATACTGCCAGTTAGCGCCCCTAAGAATCCACTTTCAGCGGCGCCTTCTATGGCACCTTTTGCCAATGCATAACCAAAGCCGGGAAGTGGCACTGTAGCACCGCTTTTCCCCACCTCTACTAACGGCTCATAGAGCCCTAATCCGCCTAAAACGGCGCCCAGTACGACTAAAATGACTAATATCCTAGGCGGTGTCAGTTTTGTGGCATCCATGAGGATTTGTCCGATTACACAAATGACGCCCCCTATTATAAATGCATATACATACTCCATCTGTTTTTCTCCTTATTCCATTTCCGCAGTCAATGCCACAGCATGCGCAATGCCCGGAATAGATTCCCCTTGAAATCCGCTTATTGTGGAAAGCAACGCGCCTGTGGATAAAAGCAATGCATGGCGGATATTGCCTACACGCATTTCTTTCAAAAGATAAGATGAAAAAATAGACGCCGAGCAACCACATCCACTGCCACCGCAATGGGTATCCTGTTCTTTGTAAAACATCATTGCGCCACAGTCGTCATAAAAATCCCC
>JAVVUJ010000022.1:0-22852 GCA_036653195.1 Anaerovorax sp.
CATTTTTCAGGCGGCAAACCGAGAGTTAATGGAAGAGGCGGGTTTTGGTGCCGATTTAGGCGCTGAAAAGTTCTTAGATATCAAATGTAGGTTAAGCGGCTTGAAACCCAATGCGGTGGTGATTGTGGCTACAGCTCGTGCCCTAAAACATCACGGTGGCGTAGCAAAAGCAGATTTGAATCAAGAAAATATAAAAGCGTTGGAAGATGGCATCGGAAATTTACTGAAACATGTGGAGAACATTACGCAAGTTTACGGATTGCCGGCAGTGGTGGCCATCAATCGATTCCCACTGGATACGGTTGCCGAGTTGGATTATATTGAAAAACGATGTAAAGAATTAAATGTCAATGTGATTTTATCGGAAGTTTGGGGAAAAGGGGGAGAAGGCGGAAAAGCTTTGGCCGAAGAAGTGGTACGTGTCATAGAAAAAGAAGAGGATGACTTTCGATTTGCCTATGAAGATGACCTGTCCATTCAAGAGAAAATACAGGCTATCGCTACAAAAATTTATGGAGCAGAAGGCGTTGATTACCTGGGAAATTCTTTAAAGCAAATTTCTCAATTGGAAGCCATGGGATGTGGCCATATGCCTATTTGCATGGCAAAAACACAATATTCTCTCTCTGATGATGCAAGCAAATTGGGAAGACCCACCAACTTTAGAATTTCGGTGCGCAATGTAAAACCTTCTATAGGCGCAGGATTTATTGTTGCCTTAACCGGTGATATTATGACAATGCCGGGCCTACCGAAAGTGCCGGCAGCAGAACGTATAGATGTGGATAAATTCGGAAAAATTTCCGGTTTATTTTAGTAATAGAATCAGAAGGAGAGTCCATGATATTAAAGGGAAAGCCGGTGGCTGATCAAATAAAAGAGGATATGATTGAAAAGGTTCAACAGTACAAATCCTTGGGTATAGTCCCAAAGTTGGCTATCTTAAGAGTCGGCAACAGACCGGATGATCTTGCTTATGAGGCAAGAGTGTTGAAAAATTGTGAAAGCATGGGAATTTTAGGAGAAACCGTTGTAGTTGACGAAAATATAAATATGGTAAACCTAAAAAACCGTTTAGAAGGGTTGAATTTAGATAAAGACGTACATGGGATATTGGTGTTCAGACCACTTCCCAAACATCTTTCAGAGGAAGAACTGTGTGAAAGCATTGATCCTCAAAAAGATATAGACTGTATGAGTCCGGTAAATACGGGAAAAGTTTTTTTAGGTGATCCAACGGGATTTTCCCCTTGTACCCCTGAAGCGGTCATTGAAATATTAAAGTTCTATGGGTACAGTTTGATGGGAAAAAATGTAGCCATTGTTAATAGAAGTATGGTGTTGGGAAAGCCATTGTCCATGTTGTTTTTAAATGAAAATTCCACAGTGACCGTCTGCCATTCAAAGACGAAAAATTTAGAAAGGCTTACGTCTAATTGTGACATCGTGGTAACAGGTGTCGGAAAAGGAAAGTTTTTCACACCAAACTATTTTTCTTCAAAGACAACCGTGATTGATGTGGGTATTAATTTTGAAGACGGGAGCCTGTGCGGAGATGTGGATTACGACAATACAGAAGGAAGGGTTATGGCAATCACGCCGGTGCCGGGCGGTGTGGGAACGGTTACGTCCATGATCCTTTTAAGACATATTTTACGCGGAATTGAATTACAAAAAAATCAGATATAAAAAGGATGGGACTATGGAAAAGAAACCTTTGAGTCCGGCAGAAATTACGGACTATACGATACAAGTAGGCATTACAAAGGCCAATAGCAAATTTTCGAAGCTGTTGGTGCTCAGTATATTGGCCGGCGCATTTATTGCATTTGCTGCTGAAGGATCCAATATGGCGGCGTTTAATCTATTTGCAAATCCAAACACCTACGGATTGGGAAAAGCCTTGGCCGGTGCCATTTTTGGTACAGGATTGATGTTGGTTATACTAGCCGGCGGAGAGTTATTTACGGGGAATACCATGATGATTGCGGCTGTTTGTGAAAAGAAAGTAAAAGTAAGGAAGCTATTGAGAAATTGGACCATTGTTTATATGGGAAATCTCATAGGCTCTTTACTCATCGCTTACCTTATGGTACACTCAGGCTTATTCTCAAGTGGTGGTGAGATGTTAGGCGCTATGACAGTGAAGATTGCCACCTATAAAGTGAATTTGACTTTTTTACAGGCTTTTTATTTAGGCATTATGTGTAATTGGTTGGTTTGTTTGGCTGTTTGGCTGTGTTATGGGGCGGAAACTATGGCCGGAAAGATTCTGGCGATTTTCTTTCCTATTTGGCTTTTTATTACCTCTGGATTTGAACATTCTGTAGCCAATATGTACTATATTCCTGCAGGTATTATGGCTAAGGCCAATGAAAATTATGGACAATTGGCTCATTTAACCCAAGAAACCATGGATTCATTGACGTGGAGCAGTTTTATCATAAAAAACTTAATTCCTGTAACGATAGGAAATATTGTTGGAGGAGGAATCCTAGTGGCAATGGCTTATTGGTATTCCTATAAGAAGGCGGATCGAACATCATGAAGACGTTAGAAAACTCAAATCATGTAAAATCCATTTTAAAAGCTTTTTTGATTATAGAGGCTTTGGATAAAGAAGTTGAAATGAGTATTGGGGAGATTAGTGAAACTTTGGACATGGATAAAGGTACCGTCCATCGATTGGTAAATACCATTAAGGATGCCGGATATATTACACAAAATCCAGATAATAGAAAGTACGCCAACAGTTTAAAACTCTTTGCAATGGGCAGTAGGGTAGTGGAAAAAACCGGTGTGAAGCAGATCGCAAGACCTTTTGTAGAACAATTGGCCAAAGAAACAAAGGAGACGGTGAACTTAGGGTTAAGAATTGGTGGAAACATTATTTATATTGATAAAATCGAAAGCAATTCTACCATAAAGGTGGGCATTGATATTGGTGTCAGTATTCCGGATTACTGTACGGGTATGGGCAAAGCAGTCATTGCTTTTCTTACCGTAGAAGAACGGGATGAAATCTTCAAAGACTGTGATTTTCAGGGGTATGCACCCAATACGGTCACCAATAGAGAAGACTTGGAAAGCAGGCTTCGGGTGGTCAGAGAAAAAGGTTATTCTAAAGATGACGAAGAATTCGTAGGAGGACTCATATCATTTGGCGCACCTATTTTTGACTATCACGGAAAACCTGTTGCGGCCATTAGTGTGTCTTGTCCCAAGTATCGATATGAAGAAAGTGTAGATAAAAATTATTTTTCATCCAGAGTAGTCCAAGTTGCTTTGGAAATTTCCAAGCAACTAGGGTATAGACCAAAGGGATATAAAGTGTAAATGGAAACATATTTAAAAAGTGCGCATAGATGCGTAGAGAGAGAGGAAAAAAATGGCGAAAATTACAACTTTAAAATTACAGGGAATGAAAGACAAAGGTGAAAAAATAAGCATGACCACCGCTTATGACTATCCTACCGCCTGTATGGTAGAAAAGGCGGGCATTGAGATTATTTTGGTGGGGGATTCTCTTATGATGACTGTTTTAGGGGATGATTCTACGATAGCCTGCACCATGGATCAAATGATTCATCATATTAAACCGGTGGTTCTTGGTGCACCCACGCCGCTCATTGTAGGGGATATGCCTTTTGGATCTTATAATATTTCAAAAGAGCAGGCCATTGAAAATGCAACAAGGATGATGAAGGAAGGTCGCTGCGACGTCATCAAATTGGAAGGTGGCAGAGAAGTTGCCAAAACGGTGCGCGCCATTGTTGATGCAGGAATACCTGTGATGGGTCATATTGGATTGACGCCACAGACGGTGTCTAAACTTGGGGGATTTAAAATTCAAGGAAAAGGTGATGCGGCTGAGGGTGTCTTGGCAGATGCACTTGCCCTGGAAGAAGCCGGTGTTTGGGGTATGGTTCTTGAATGTGTGCCTGAAGAGTTGGGTAGATTGATTACAAGCAAGGTCAAAGTGCCAACCATTGGAATTGGCGGTGGAAGATATTGTGACGGTCAAGTATTGGTCTATCATGATATGGTGGGTTTATTTGAAAAATTTACGCCAAAATTTGTGAAACAATATATGAATTTGGCACCGGAAATTGTAAAAGGTTTGGAAACCTTTAAAGAGGAAGTGAAATCGGGGGCATTTCCGGAGGAAAAGCATACTTTTGGCGGTGTAACAGAAGAAGAGCTGAAAAGATTGTATTAAACCCTTTGAGACCAAAATGAAAGAAGAGGAAGAACATGAAAATAGCGATCATTGGTGCCGGTGCTATGGGTTGCCTCTATGGAGGTAAATTATCAGCTTCCGAAAAAAATCAAGTTTTTTTAGTAGATGTTTGGAAAGATCATGTGGATGCCGTGAATCAGCGGGGACTTCAAATGGAAGAAGAAGGAAAGTTCACAACATATGATCGAGTAAAAGCGGTGACAGATGCACAATCTGTAGGAGAAGCGGAGTTGGTCATCGTATTTGTAAAGTCTACTTTGACAAAACAAGCGGTGGAAAGTAATTGGGCTGTTTTTGGACCCAATACCATGGCTTTAACATTGCAAAATGGACTGGGAAATGTAGAGTTGATCAGTTCGGTTCTTGGTGAAGAACATGTGATTGCAGGAACGACGGCGCACGGTGCAACTATGTTGGAGGCGGGGAAGATGCGCCACGCAGGTGGAGGAAAGACCTTAATCGGCGAGTTGACCGGAGCCTCATCCGTGCGTATTTCTGCCATTGCCCAACTTTTCAATGAAGTGGGTTTAGAAACTGAAATTTCCCAAAATGTGGTAGGATTGGTTTGGGACAAGTTGTTGGTAAACGTGGGAATCAATGCACTGACTGCCATTACAAAATTGGAAAATGGGAAATTGATTGGGCATAAGGAGCTAGAGGAAGTATTGGAAAAAGCGGTGACGGAAGGGGCGCAAGTTGCAAAGGCAAAGGGGGTACAACTTGGATTTCCTGATCCGGTGCAGCACACAAAAGAGGTTTGTAAGGCTACAGCTGCCAACAAATCTTCAATGCTTCAAGACATATTAAACAACAAGAAAACAGAAATTGATATGATTAACGGTGCCATAGTTAGGGAGGGAATGGCCCTGGGCATTGAGACCCCTGTAAACTTGGTGCTGATGAATTTAATAAAGTTTTTGGAAAAGGAATAGACGATGAATTTGGATGACAAAAGAATACGTGTGATTGTAGGCCATTATGGAAGTGGTAAATCGGAATTTTCCATTAATTATGCCATTGCTTTGGCAAAAAAAGGCTGCCCCACTGGGTTGGTGGATGTGGACATTGCAAATCCATATTTTAGAAGCAGGGAATGCCAGGCATTGCTTGAGAAACATGGCATTGATGTATATAGCAATACCTTTGGATATGACATTACAGCAGATCTCCCGGCCATTACGGCCAAAATCAGGAAACCTCTCGAAGATGTTTCTTGCCAAACCGTGGTAGATGCAGGAGGAGACGCTGCAGGAGCCAGAATTTTAAATCAGTTTTATAAATATTTTAAAAACAATGATTGCGACCTGTTTTGCGTTGTAAATGCCAACCGAAGTGAAACAAAAACTTTGGGGGGAGCATTGGATCATATAAAACAGATAGAAGAAGAAACCAATTTGAAGATTACAGGCATTATCAATAATACACATATGGTTTGGGAAACCACCTGCGATGATATTTTAAGAGGGCAGCAGTTATGTATGGCGCTCAGTGAAAAATTAGGTGTCCCTGTAAACTATACTTGTTGTGTAGAACGGCTGGTAGGTGAACTGGAAGGCAGAACTAAAGAGATGGAAGGAATCACAATTTTTCCCATTAAAATGTATTTAAGGGAAAGTTGGCAATAGATAGGAGGAACAGAATGGCAAAATATATGGTGAAATTTGATATAGAAAAGTGTAAAGGCTGCGAACTTTGTATTTCAGCTTGTCCTACAAAGATTATTAAATTGCACGAAAATGAATTGAATTCTAAGGGGTATAGACCCACTTATATAGAGGAAATGGAAAAATGTATTGGTTGTACCAGTTGCGCGATCATGTGTCCTGATGGGGTCATCAGCGTATATCAAGAATAAGGAAGGAACACAAAATGGGTGAAAAAATATTAATGAAAGGTAATGAGGCTTTTGCGGAGGCTGCAATCAGGAGTGGCTGTAAATATTATTTTGG
Organism: Anaerovorax sp.; assembly: GCA_036653195.1. GTDB lineage: Bacteria > Bacillota > Clostridia > Peptostreptococcales > Anaerovoracaceae > JAVVUJ01. The sequence continues at coordinate 6,190 of JAVVUJ010000022.1, forward strand.
TTATCCGATTACACCGCAAAATGAGGTTACGGAATATATGTCAAGAGAATTGAATCAGCATGGAGGTGGATTTTTACAGGCAGAAAGTGAATTGGCGGCTGTCAACATGGCTTATGGCGCTTCGGTGTCCGGCGGTAGAGTATTGATCTCATCCTCTTCACCGGGCATTGCGCTGATGCAGGAAGGCATGTCGTTTTTGGCCTCTACGGAGATACCGGTGGTCATTCTAAATGTATCAAGAGGAGGTCCCGGAATTGGCTCTATCCAACCGGGTCAGGCTGATTATTACCAAGCCACCAGAGGGGGCGGAAACGGAGATTACCATCTCATTGTTTTAGCACCATCGTCTATTCAAGAGGCAGTCAACATGATGAATGAAGCCTTTTCTATTGCCGACGAATATAGAAATCCGGTCATGGTTTTAGCAGATGGCGTTATTGGCCAAATGATGGAACCTGTGGTTTTACCTGAAATGAAGGAAGAAGCACAGTCGGTTGAAAAGCCGTGGGCGTTAACAGGTCACGAAAATAAAAGACAACACAATGTTGTAAAATCCCTTTACTTGCAGTCTGAGTTGCTTTCGGAGAAGATTATAAAGAGGCAGGAAAAGTATGAGCGTGCCAAGAGAGAACTGGTCAAATATGAAACTTTTGGATTGGAAGGCGCAGATGTAGTATTGGTAGCCTTCGGTATTTCTTCACGTATTGCAAAAGATGCCATTGAACTGTTGGCTGAAGAAGGGATGAAAGTAGGCATGATTAGACCCATTAGCTTATGGCCTTTCCCACATGAAGCCTTTGATCAAATTGATCCTTGCACAAAAGTTGTTATTTCAGTAGAATTAAATATGGGACAGATGATTGATGACGTTAAAATTGCTTGCCATGGAAGATTTCCTGTTTCATTGGTAGGAAAAGCCGGAGGACTGATTTTTACACCGCCGGAAATTGCAGAAAAAATCAAAGAAATCGTGGGGGTAAAATAGATGAAGACGGTATTTGAATATACAAAAGGCATGTTGCCTGAAGAAACGACCTATTGTCCTGGTTGCACCCATGGCATTTCTCATAGGCTCGTTATGGAAGTCGTTGAAGAATCCGGGAAACTGGGTAGCACCATTGGTGTGGCACCTGTAGGATGTAGCATCTTAGCCCATCAATATATGAACGTGGATATGTGCGAGGCGGCTCATGGAAGAGCGCCTGCCGTTGCATCCGGTATTCGAAGAGTCCATCCGGATAAAACGATTTTTACATACCAAGGTGATGGAGATTTGGCTTCCATTGGTGCGGGAGAAATTATGCATGCAGCCCATCGAGGCGAAAAATTCACGACTATTTTTATTAATAACGCCATTTATGGCATGACAGGCGGTCAAATGGCACCTACCAGTCTTGTGGGGCAGAAAACAACCACTTCCGTTGACGGAAGAAAGGTAGAGTTGGCGGGAAGTCCCATTCGGATGGCAGAATTATTGGCAACCATTGATGGTGCTGTTTTTGTAGAGCGTGTTTCGTTGGATTCCCCGGCAAACGTGAGAAAAGCAAAAAAAGCAATAGAGAGGGCATTTAAAGTGCAAGAATTGCGACTGGGATTTAGTTTTGTAGAAGTGCTTTCTACTTGTCCCACAAACTGGGGTCTTGATCCAGTAAAATCGCTGACTTGGCTGAGAGAAAATATGATTCCGTATTTTCCTGTAGGAAACTTAAAATGTCCGGAGGAGGTAAAATAAATGGCAGTACATAAAATATTAATTGCAGGCTTTGGTGGACAGGGTGTCATGTTGATTGGACAAATGATTGCGTACGCAGCCATGTATGAGGGGAAGGAAGTGACTTGGATGCCTTCCTATGGACCGGAAATGCGTGGAGGAACTGCAAACTGTACCATTGTGGTATCCGACAAACCCATCTCTTCACCCATTATATCTGATGCTACAGCCGTGGTGGCTATGAATGCACCTTCTTTGCGAAAATTTGAAGGCATGGTACAGCAAGGAAAACAGTTATTTATCAATCGTTCACTGATTAACGAAAGGTCTTCTCGCAGTGATATTGAAACCTATGAGATTGATGCGTCAGGGATTGCTTTGTCCTTGGAGAATGAAAAAGTTTCCAACATGGTTATTTTAGGCGCTATCGTAAACAAGACGCAGGTTGTTAAGATTGAAAGTGTGGAAAAGACAATGGAAAAATTATTTACAGGCAGAAAAGCAAAATTGCTGCCTTTAAATAAAAAAGCTTTGACAGCATGGAAGGCATAACCGTTAGCAAAACAATATTGAAGGAGTAAAGGAGTAACATGATGAAAAACGTAAAAAAAGCACTTTCTATTATCTTGATTTTTATTATGATAATGGGGACTCTGACCGGTTGTGGCAGTAAAAGCGGTGATGGTGGTGATGCCTCAACGGAACCGTTTAAAGTTGGGGCAATTTATCCACTTAGTGGCACAAATGCTTTATTAGGATCTCAGTGCCTGGAAGCCGTAAAAATAGCCGTTGATTTTGTAAATGAAGAGGGTGGCGTGCAGGGTAGAACGGTTGAGCTGACCACTGCAGATGCACCGGATCCTACTACTGCAACGACAGAAGCAGGAAGATTAGTGGACCAACAGGGCGTAAAAGTCATCTTTGGTTCTCTTGCCAGCGGCAATGCACTGGCCATTGCAGGCGTCACAGAGAAGAGTGGCGTATGTCTTGTAGAGTCAGGTGGCATTGCAGACCAATTGACGGATTCCGATTTCAAGTATGTATTTAGAATTCTTGATAAGGGAAGCCTGAGAGGTTCTGTTGGCGCTACTTATGTAGGTAAAGACATTGCGGAAAAACTTGCAATTCCTGCGGATCAGTTGAAAGTAGCCATTATTCACGAAGACTCTAGCTATGGTGTTTCTGTTGCCGATGGCGCCGAAGCAAAACTAAAGGAATTAGGCATTCAAGTTGTAGCAAGAGAGCATTATAACACTTCTATTACCGATATGTCAGCCCTTGTATTGAAGTTAAAAGATGCAAAGCCGGATGTATTGATGACGGTCAACTATATTAATGACGCTGTTTTGCTAGTAGACACCTTAAAGCAATATAATGCTATGCCAAAGGTGTTTATGGGATGTGGTGCAGGCACCACAGATCCTAACTTTGCAATGACAATCGGTGCGGATTCCGATGGAATGTTCTGTACTGATATGCCTACAAACCTTCCCTTAGATGTTTTTACAGATGCGGATATGAAAGCAACTGTGGAAAAATTCAGAACAAAATTTATGGAAAAATTCCCGGATTTAAACAACGTATCCATTGCTGCTGAAGCTGCATTTGCAGGAGCTTACACATTTATGCATAATGTTCTTCCAAATGCAAAATCTTTAGAAGATCCGGATTCTATTCGATCTGCAGCACTTTCTACGAAGCTTGACATGACTACACTTGGTTTTGGATGGGATCTTGGAAAAGATGGACAAAATTATGCTGCATCTGCCAATATCAACCAATGGCAAGGTGGAAAAGTTGTCACGGTATATCCTGAAAACTTAAAAAATGGCGAGGCTATTCATATTCCCCTTCCCATTGCAACAAACTAATCTATCATAGACTTCATAGGTAAGGGTTCCGGCGGTGAATTTACACCGCCGGAACCCGTGTACTGACCAGTTGGTATCTATGCAATGAAACGGTACACGAATACCAAATGATAATATCTTGAAAAAGGAGGACGAAATGGAACAAATTATACAGGTTTTCATTTCTGGTATTTTTTCCGGGGGCGTGTATGCCTTAGCCAGCGTTGGTCTTGCATTGATTTTTGGAATCGTAGGGTTGGTAAACTTTGCTCATGGTGAATTTCTCATGCTGTCTATGTACTTTGCGTACTGGATGTACAGTTTGTTCACCTTAAATCCATACCAGTCGGCTATCATCAACTTGGCGGCCATGGCAATTATTGGATATCTTATCTTTAAAGTAATTATGGAAAGAGTGCTAGATGCCAGTCATTCCATACAGATGCTCATTACACTTGGCCTATCTATGGTTCTCCAAAATTTAGCATTAATGCTTTGGAAAGCGGATTACAGAAATATTAGAATTAACATGACCACCCATACCATTGACATTGGGTTTTTAAATTTAAGCAGTGCAAGGGTGATTGGTTTTGTTGTTGCCATTGCTGCATCTATTGCACTCTACTATTTTTTGCAGAGAACGTATACAGGTGCTGCTATGCGTGCAGTTTCGCAAAATGGAAAAGCGGCTATGCTCATGGGAATTAATTTAAAACGCACGTACACGTTAGCTTTTGTAATGGGAACCACCCTTGTTGGTTTGGCAGGTCTTTTGCTTTCTCCCATTTATCCGGCATTTCCCACTGTGGGCGTCAATTTCTGTACCCTTTGTTTTATTGTTGTGGTAATTGGAGGCCTTTCCAGTATTCCGGGTGCAATTTTGGGTGGCCTGTTAATTGGGGTAGTGGAAAGTTTTGCAGGATATTTTATAGGACCGGCATTTCAGCAAGCGGCATACTTCCTTCTGTTTATATTAGTTTTAGTATTTAAGCCTAACGGATTGTTTGGCAAATCTTAATAGGAAGGCGTATAAAATGTTTAAGAAATTATTATTAAAGGACAATTCCATCCTATGGATGATTGCTTTGCTTTCCATTGTTGTTCCTATGGTTTTACCCAATCGATATTTTCAGGACATTGCAGTGTTAACATTCTTGTGGGCGGGCCTGTCTTGCTCATGGAATTTATACAGCGGGTATTGCGGTAGACTTTCCATTGGTCATGGGGCTTATTTGGGAATCGGGGCGTATACCTCCACATTGCTTTACCTGAACTTTGGGATTTCTCCTTGGCTGGGTATGATTGCAGGTGGCTTGCTTTCGGCATTCATTGCACTGATTATCGGTGGGACAACGTTACGATTAAAAGGCACATTTTTTGTACTGTCTACCATTGCATTTGCAGAGGTTTTAAAGACCTTTACCATTGTATCCAAGGATTTGACCGCAGGCTCTTTGGGGTTGCAGATTCCTTATGATTTGGGATTTTTAAATATGATTTTTCAAGGAAAATTGCCTTATGCCATACTGATGTGGGCCTATATGTTGATTGTGATCTGGATTTGTGTAAAGTTGGAAAAATCCAAACTGGGGTATTCTCTCATTGCTGTGGGTGAGAACCAGGAAGCAGCAGAAAATTTAGGCGTTAACTCTACGAAAACCATGTTGTTGGCTTATGTGGCCAGTGCCGTTTTAACCTCAGTAGGGGGCACGTTATTTGCACAGTATATTGCTTTTATAGAACCTACGTCTCTGATGAGCCTTACAAATTCGGTCAACTTTATTTTATTTGCTATAGCAGGGGGAATGGGTACTGCTTTCGGACCTATGGTAGGTGCATTTATATTGGTGCCCATTACCAATCTATTAAGAGGATACTTATCATCCATTAGTGGCTTACATGGTGTTATTTTAGGGCTGATTTTAATTTTAATTCTTTTGTTTAAATCAGACGGTCTGTTGCCTATGATTCGAGACCTTGTCCATAGCAAAGGATTTAAATCCAAGAAATCCAGGGAGGAAGTGTGAAACTATGTTGTTAAAAATTGATTCCATTTCAAAGGCCTTTGGTGGACTAAAAGCATTGTCCAATGTCTCTTTAGAATTAGAGGAAGGTATTATTTTAGGCTTAATCGGACCCAATGGTGCAGGAAAGACAACCTTGTTTAATTGCATCAATGGAACCTTACCTGTTTCGTCAGGAACCATTACATTTAATGGAGAGGATATCACTCACAAAAAATCACATGTCATTGCAAAATTAGGCATTGCCAGAAGTTATCAGGTTGTACAGCCCTTTGGAAATATGACAACCTTGCAAAATGCCATGGTGGGTGCTTTTTGTAAAACCGGTAAATACAAAGAAGCGGAAGCCATCGCTTTAAAATCCCTGGAGACTGTGAAGCTGGATCACAAGAAGGATTTGGTGGCCAAATATTTGAATCTTGGGGAACGAAAAAAACTGGAGATTGCAAAAGCTTTGTCAACCCAACCGAAATTATTGCTCTTAGATGAAGTCATGGCGGGGTTAACACCCACAGAGGTTCACGAGATGGTAAGCATCATTAAAACACTTCGCACCACAGGCATTACCATTATCATTATCGAGCACATTATGGAAGCGATTATGAACCTTTCAGACAGAATTGTTGTATTGAGTTTCGGAGCAAAAATTGCCCAAGGATCTCCGGCAGAAGTCAGCAATAATCCTCAGGTAATCGAAGCTTATTTTGGTGTGGAGGAGGATGAGGGAAATGCTTAAAATAACAGATGTAAACGCCTATTATGGGGAAGTTCAAGTACTCAAAAAGGTTTCCTTGACTATTAATGAAGGCGAAATTGTGACCTTGTTAGGTGCAAATGCAGCGGGAAAATCCACATTGCTTTCTTGCATATCAAGAACCTTGACTACTTTTGACGGAGAGATTGAATTTAATGGGGTGAAAATACAACATAGCAAGCCGGATAAAATTGTAGATTTAGGATTGATACAATGCCCTGAAGGCCGATTGCTTTTTCCAAAACTGACCGTTGGTGAAAATTTAGAATTGGGGGCATTTAGCAAAAGAAGCCGATCAAACCGAAAGAATACACTGGCGTATGTCTATTCTTTATTACCAAGACTGGAAGAAAGAGCCAATCAATTGGCAGGATCTTTAAGTGGTGGTGAGGCACAAATGTGTGCCATAGGAAGAAGCCTTATGGCAGAACCCATTCTCCTTATGTTAGATGAACCTTCTCTTGGGCTTGCGCCAAAGGTGGTATTGGAAATTATGGAATTTATTAAAAAAATCAGAAAAGAAGGTACAACCGTTCTGCTGGTTGAGCAAAATGTTCGCCAGTCTTTGAAACTTTCAGATAGAGCATACGTATTGGAAAATGGACAGATTATTATGGAGGGGCAAGGAAAAGAACTTTTAAATAGCCCGGAGGTTAGAAAAGCATATTTAGGCATATAGAAAAGGCTTTTCGGATAGGAGAGATGAAGATGAATTTTGATTTTTCATATATTGATACCGCTTTTATAAACGGCAAAGTGATTACAGTGAATGCAAGGGACGAGATAGAAGAAGCGGTGGGCATTAAAGGCAATCAAATTGTATTTGTGGGCAAGACCAAAGAGTTGATTTCTTTGACGGACAGTGATACAAAGGTCATAGATCTACATGGAAAGACTTTAATGCCGGGTCTGATTGACAGTCATTTTCATCCTATTTTGGCCGGGTTAATCAACCCGGAACCTGATTCGCCCATTATTGATACTTTTTTTGAAAATTGTAAAAACTTGAAAGAACTGTTGGATTTGATTAGAAAGGCATGCTTATTAAAAAAACCGGGAGAATGGATTTCTATGATGGGCTATGAGCCTATGGATTTTCCTGAAAAAAGACATCCGACTATTGAAGAATTAGATGAAGCAGCACCTGAAAACCCGGTTCATTGTATGCACTGTGGTGGTCATATCTGCATGTATAATACAAAGGCGTTGGCCTATTTAAATGTATATGAACCTGATGATGCAAGAAACTATCCCAAGGATGAAGTGGAAGTCGTAGACGGGAAATTGACGGGATTGGTGAGAGGGCATACGCATTTTTGGCTTTGGGGACAGGTGCCCTATTCTCAGGAACAGCAAAAAAAAGCAGCTTTAAAATCCCAATTACATGGGTTAAGCAATGGGATTACTTCCATTCATGACTGTGGTGAATTTGGAAAAGTATCCTATCATATGATGCAGAAGCTTTGCAATGAGGGTATTTTTAAAATCAGAACCTATATGATGCTTCACAGCGTCATCGGAAAACCGGTGTCTAAAATAGAAAACCAACGATATATAGAGTTAGGTTTGATGAGTGGGTTGGGAGACGCACATTTTAAAATAGGCGGTAGTAAATTTATGATTGACGGTGGCTCAGGGGCGCCTTCTTGTGCCACCAGAGAACCTTACAGCCATGATGCCGGTCTTCCCAGAGAACGTGGTTGGGAAAGGGAGGAAGTGGCAGACTATATTGACTATATCAATGATGCAGATTGTCAGGCAACGGCACATGCCATGGGAGATTTGGCCATTGAATTTATGGTAGAAGGTTATGAAAAAGTACTTGCTAAAAATCCCAAAACCTATTTGCGCCATAGAATAGAACATTGTGCACTTGTGGATCAGGATTTGGTGGATCGAATCGCCGCTTGTAAAGTGGTACCTACCATTAATCCGGGTATGTTAACCACCATCGGCGCAAATTATACAAAATTTTATGGAGACAGAATGGGCTATATGATTGCTGCACGCAGTATGATAGATGCAGGTATACCGGTATCTATTGCAAGCGATTATCCTTCAGGTCCTGTAGGCATGGCAACCATTGATGGTGCAGTCAACAGATACGACAGAGTCAGTGGGTTTCAGAATGATAAAACCCAATGCATTTCTGTGCTTGAAGCCATTCGTTGTGCCACCTACAACGGCGCTTTTGCCAGCCATGAAGAAAACATAAAGGGAAGCATTGAGATGGGAAAGTTAGCGGATTTAATTGTTTTGTCACAGGATATTTTATCGGTACCCCTTGAACAAGTGGGGGATATAAAAGTTGAAATGACCATGATTGACGGACATATTGAATATGAGATAGAATCTGAGGGATTAAAGGCCGCTAGTGAATTTAAATAAAAATACATAAAAACGGAGCTCTTAAAAATAAGAGCTCCTGCAGTAAAAATACTAAAAATACAATGGTACCTTGTAGTCATCCCAACTGTTTTCTGTTATCGTCTTTACTGTACTATTTGGTGTGAGCAGAATAGTCAATATAAATAATCTTGTTCATAAGATCATTTACATTATCAAAATCTTGCTTAAGCTCAGCAAAGAAGTTTCTGATACTGTTCATGGAATAACGCCTCCCTATTTCATAATTGATTTTCATTTAAATTAATTAATAATCAGATCCGATAGGTTTATAATATATAATTATCTTGTGGTTGTCAATAATTAGTTTGCTGTTTTTTCATAACGAAATTGCTTAAAACATGGTTAAAAATTGCGTTTTGTTGGCTTATTGCAATGTTTCTAAATTCATATTTGAAATTAGAAGGGATATCCTGTATACTAAAAATTAGGGGATTGCCATTATGTACGTAGTATTGCAGAAGCAGGGAGTTTTAGCAAATGATTAACGCCATCAAAACAAAAAAAATGTTTTTAATTTTTGTCCTTATATTAGGGATCGCTGCCATGGGTTTACTTGCTTATAATGTCAGTTTAAAAGACGATTTGGTAAAGCAAACTTGTGCTAGTGTGGAAGAAGCCAAACAACAGCAATGTTTTAGTTTGAAAAACGAAATGGAAGTTCAATTGAATTCCATTGAAAATGTTGGTGAAATGTTATCAGCAGTGGATCCGGATATTGAATTTACAGCGGATTTTTTACATAATATGCTTGCAGGTACGAAGTTTGATTATGTAATTTTTAGCAATCTTAACGGAGAGGCCATTGCAAGCAATGGGCAATCTTTAAATCTTGTGGGAAAACCAGTGTTTCAAAAGAACGTAACAGAAGAAACCGTCGTAGCAGGGCCTGTGAAATCTCTCATTACGGGTGAAGATGTTTTAATACTTTCAACGCCCATTAAGCGAAATGGGAAACCACAGGGTATTCTCTATGGTGCATATGCCATGGAAAATTTTAAGAAGGTTTTCTTGCCTTTTTATAATGGGACAGGCTATATTTTTGTTGTTGATGCCAATGGAAAGGTGATTGTTGAAACAAAAAACAAATATATGATTACGGCAAGTGACAACCTTTTTGAGGAATGGACAAAACGGGGCACAGAGTTTTATCGGTTTGAAGACCTTGACCATATTTTGGAAAATGTAAAAGACGGGAAAGGGGGGCATGCAAGCTATCGTATAGAAGGGAAGAACCGATTGACCCATTATGGACCTGTAGGTATCAATGATTGGCAAATGTTTGCTACGGTACCGGAAACGGCATTGATGGAAAACATTGCAAATATAACAAAAAAAACAGCCTATTTGACGGCGGTGTTGATTTTCTGCTTTGGTATTGCAATTGTTTATTTGTTTATTTTGCAACGAAAATTTGTGGTCATGCATAAAAATAAAATTGACCAATTAGAAGATATCGCTTACATTGATCAGCTGACAAGGATTTATAACTTTAATAAATTTCAAATGGAAGCACAGAAAATTTTTAATGAGCGGAGAGAGGCTTCTTATGTTCTCATGAAATTTGATATTGAAAATTTCAAAGTAATTAACAACCTTTACGGATTTGAAAAAGGTGATGAAATCTTAAAGGCCGTGGCGCAGATGATGATGAAAAATTTGAAAAACCAGCATGAGTTGTGCGCTAGGATTAACACGGACGAATTCGTTGCACTCCTTGAATTCGAAAATTATGAAAAATTTGTGACGACTTGCAGAAATTTCACCCATGATTTTTATGTAAAATTGGGAAAAAATCTGGGGCAGAGTGTTAAATTTCCCGCAGGCTACTATGTGTCTATAGCAAAGAAAGATGAAAGATCGGACATTCTTGCTTTGTTTGAAAAGGCAACTATCGCACATAAGGCAGCAAAGAAAAATAAAGATGTGAAATTTATAGAATATAATAAGACGTTGGCTTTAGAAGTTTTGCGAGAAAAAGAAATCGAAAGCAAGATGGAAAATGCGTTGCTTCAGGAAAAATTCCAAGTGTATTTACAAGCAAAATATTCTCTTGCCGATGAAACCTTAGGCGGAGCGGAAGCGCTTGTTCGTTGGGATGATGAAAACAAAGATTTGTTTTATCCGGGGGCATTTATTGAACTGTTTGAGAAGAATGGTTTTATAAAAAAACTAGACATGTATATGCTCAAACAGGTGTGCAAGATGATGAAAGAATGGATGGATAAGGGAATAGAACCGATTACAGTATCTGTAAACTTTTCCAGGGTTCATTTGGTGAATCGCAATTTAGTAGAAGATATTTGCAAAATAACAGATGACTATGGTATACCGAGAAGCTGCATACAGATAGAACTGACAGAAACCGCTATCTTTGATAACCTTATGGTATTGCAAGGTGTGATTTTACAGTTGCATAATGCAGGCCTTGCCATTGCAATGGATGATTTTGGTAGTGGGTATTCTTCTCTTGGATTACTGAAAGATTTGCAGGTAGACGTGATAAAACTGGATCGCAGTTTTTTTGCTGATCCAAAATATAAGACCCGAACCAAAACGGTTGTTCGAAATGTGATTAAAATGGCCAGAGAATTAGGGATTGTTGTAGTAGCGGAAGGTGTTGAAACAGAAGAACATGTGTTATTGCTGAAAGAATTGGAATGCGATATGATTCAAGGATACTACTATGGAAAACCTATGCCCGCAAATGCGCTAAATTTGACAGGGAAAGGAATTGCGCAGATAAAGCATGAGAAAACTCCCTTTCAATTTTCTTCTATTGGTAACATTTCATTGGGAAGAGGCGCATTGGGAACGGATATGCCCGTATTTGTATATCGGCTGTTCCAATTTACTATGAGACAAGCTCTTTCTGATATTTATGGCGAAGGTGAGATGATTGATGCATTCAGACAATCGGGGAAAATTGCAGGAAAAGCGTTTGCACAGGAATTCCTAGATTTGAAATTGGAATTACAAGAATTTACAGTAAATTTTAAAGAAAAATTTGAACAGAGCAAAATTGGAATATTAAAAATTGAAGCCATTGATCAGCGAAAAGAAAAAATCGTTTTGACCATTGAAGAAGATGTAAGCTGTTCAGGGATCTCTGTTTACGAGATAAGAAATCAAATTTGTAAGTACGAAGAAGGGTTTCTGCAAGGTGTTTTTGGTGAATATACAGGTAGGGAGTATTTTGCAGTTGAGGTGGATTGCTGGGGCACCGGCGCAAAGTTGTGCCGCTTTGTAGTCAGCGAAAAATAGGGAAGAGGCTGTAACTTATGGAGAACTAAGGAAAAGAACGAAGGTACAGCCGTTTGTGAAATATTGGAATTAATATAACTTATGGAATTTAGGTTGGCGTTGTTCAAAGGTAGTCACATAATTTAGACCAACGCTTTTTATCATAGATTGGGCATAATCCAACTTTTCCATAATGTGAATAGGTTGGTGGGCATCTGAACCGGTGGTAATGATTTCGCCACCTAAATCTTTATAGAGTTGTAACATTTCTAGGGTGGGTGTGGTTCGATGGTTCATACCGTAGCGAAAACTGGAGGTATTAATTTCAAGGCCTTTCCCTTGATCAATGATCAGTTTTAAAATATCTTCCACAACATCCATATATTGTTTCCCGTCTGGGATACGGGTCGTATAACGATCGATAATGTTAAAATGCCCTAAAACATCATAATGGTGATAGTTTTTTAAGCAGTGATGCATATATTCGTAAAAAATGACATAGGCATCTTCCACACTTCGCTCTGCAAAATATCCATTGCCATACAGCTCACAACCTTGGGCACAATGAAAAGAACCGATTATAAAGTCATAGGGATAATCGGTTGCAGCTTGAGAACAAAGCGTCAAGGTATCACCATGCTGAATGCCAATTTCGATTCCTTTTATAACTTTGATTTTTCCCTGAAATTGTGCTTTTGTTTTTTCCAAAGTCTTATGATAATTTTCAAAATCCAAAGCAAAAGGAAATGCAGGATCCGGATAATTGGGGTCGTAGTGATCGGTTATAGCGATTTCATCTAAGCCTTTCTCATAGGCAGCCTGTACCATTTCCTCCATAGGTACATTGCCGTCGTCTGAAAAATTGCTGTGGTTATGATAGTCATACATATTGTGTATTTCTCCTTTTTATTATATAATCTCATAGTGCAAGCGTTTTAAAAAAATTCATATATAGTTGGATCACTTTTAATAGTGTCTCGATCATTCTTCTATTATAGCAAATAAGTATGGTTTTGAAAAGGCAGCGAGGATCTATGGGTATAGATTTAGAGGAAAAAAAATTAATAAAACGAGCCAAGTCCGGTGATGAAAGTGCTTTTGAAGCACTTATTTTATCATGCAAAGGAAAGGCTTACAATATTGCGCTTCGATATATGAAAAATGAACAGGATGCCTTGGATGTTTTACAGGAAAGTTTTATTAAGATTTTCAGGCATTTGGGTAAATTTAAAGAGGACAGCCAATTTGATACTTGGGTATATAAAATTGTGGTCAATACTTGTACTGATATTTTGCGGAAGAACAATAGGCAAAGAAACAGGGAAGCGCATCTGTATCATGAAGATGAAGAGGGAAATGAACTTGTAGCGGATTTCATAGACCCGGGGCCGACCCCTGAAGAAAAAGTTGTGGGCAATGAAAATGCAGCCTATATTCTGGATTGTTTGAACACCATGAGTGATGAGCACAGAGAAGTTTTAATTTTAAGAGATATGCAGGGTATGTCTTATGAGGAAATTAGTGAGATTTTAGATTCCAATATTGGAACAGTTAAATCCAGACTCAATAGAGCGCGAATAAAATTAAGGGATATTTATTTGAAAAACAGGGAACAAAATGAAAGAGATTACGTCTAATCAATAAGAGATTTGTGAAGAGGAGGGATATAAATGGACAATCAATATACAACAAGAGAACTGGATGAAATCGTTCAGTTGCTGCGTTCTGTCCCGGATGTACCAGTCCCTGCTCAATTTGATATACAATTTAAAAAATCTTTACGTATGGAAGTTGCGAAAAAGAGGAAACATACATGGAGAATGGTGGCTTCTGTGGCCGCTATTTTTATGGTAGGCTTTCTGTCTTATATGGCACAAGGAAGTATGGACGTCTTGCCCCATGTAAATGAAATCAATGCACCTTCTGTTGTTTCCGTGGAGGAAGAACCGAAAAAAGAAGAAACAGCCACTCCAGCACCTGTTGTGACAGGGAGTGTAGAGTCCAATAAAGAAAGCACCCCCCCAGTGCAGGGAAACGCAAAAGTAAAGGATCCGGCTTCTCAGGCGACAGTACAAAAAGAACAGATTACAAAAAACCAGGGTACCGCCGGTGCAGTGCCTGAACGTGCTGCAACACCAAGAGCCATGGTTATGAATGCACCAACGGAAGGCGGCCTGTATTTTTTACAGGGAGATCAAAGGAGTGATGGCGCAATGAAGTCCATGCCCATCCCTTTAACAGAAGAAGAACAAAAAGAGGTGACGCTGTATATAGACTTGATTAATGAAGCCTTTGAAGGGTTAGATTTTACCATAAAAGACTATAAAAAGAAAAATAATGATGAATGGCACTTTAATATCTTTATATTCTCCGAAAATAATGGTACTATGGAAGAGAAAGAAATTCTAGTAATAGGACAGGATGGTACTATAAAAAAATGGGAAAACGAATTGTAATAATAGATGGAAACAGTTTAATAAATAGGGCTTACTATGCAATGCAAAGACCTATGATTACAAAAGAAGGACTGTATACCCAAGGGGTGTATGGTTTTCTTAACATGTTAAATAAAATTCAAAAGGACTATGAGCCGGACTATTTGACCGTTGCTTTTGATAGAAAGGCACCTACTTTTCGTCATGTGGCTTATGGAGACTATAAAGCCGGACGGAAAAAAATGCCACCTGAATTGGTCATGCAAATGCCGCTGTTAAAGGAAGTATTAGAAGCCATGAACATTAAAATGTTTGAAATAGATGGTTTTGAAGCGGATGATATCATTGGAACCATTGCAAAAGAAGGTGAAAAACAAGGGCTGGCACCTTTGATTATTACCGGAGACAAAGATGAACTGCAGCTTGCCACAGATGTTACCAAAGTGCTCATTACCAAAAAAGGCATTTCGGAATTTGAAATTTACGATAAAGATGCCATGATTGAAAAGTATGGATTCACACCGGAACAATTTATTGATTATAAAGGATTGATGGGCGACCAATCGGACAATATACCCGGTATACCCGGTGTAGGTGAGAAGACTGCACAAAAATTAATTTTAGAGTATGGCAGTGTTGCAAACCTAATTGGAAACGTGGATCATATTTCAAATGCGAAATTAAAAGAAAAAGTTGAAAATTATGGCATGCAGGCAATGATGAGTCGCAAACTGGCAACCATTTATACCAATGTGCCCATTGAACTATCCTTTGACCAATTGAAAGTAGAGGAACCGGATTACAATAAACTGATCGATTGTTATTCTAAACTGGAATTTAACAGTTTTTTAAAAAAATTAGATATGACAAAGAGTGCTTCTATTGCAGAACTTCACTTGGAAAATCAAGTGGCTTTTAAAGAACCCTCGGAACCCATTCTCATTAGAGATGAAAAAACCTTTAACGACCTTCAGTTGGAAATAGAATCTATGGAGGCGGGAACCCCCATAGCTATGAAGGTGTTTAGCAATCACAATCATGGAGATGTTCCGATTGTTTACGGTATCAGTATTATGTTAAACGATACAGGCTATTATATTCAAACACAAGGGACCGAACTCCTGGAAAAAGCAAAACAATTGTTGAATTTTAGTGGTCTTAATTTTGTGGGGCATCAGCTGATCCTAGATTACTATCCATTGTTTGCAGGGCAGACGGAAGTGGTAAAATTGAATGTAAACACAAAGTTCGATACGTCTATTGCCCAATATTTGCTAGAACCTACGCGCAGTACGTATTTGCTGAAGACCCTTTTTATGGAAAACTTCCATAGAGAGTTCCCTTCAGAAGAAGAAGTGTTTGGCGGTGGAAAGCAACTGACTTTGTTCAGTGATGCTTGGCAAGATTTATCCCTAGAGTATGCACAATACGGTGCAAAATGGTGTGCAGCTGTCATGGGATTGATTCCATTGCTTACGGAAAAATTGAAAAAGGAAGGATTGGAAAAAGTCTTTACCCAAGTGGAATTGCCGCTTATTGAAGTCATGGCTACCATGGAGGCTTTGGGCTTTGCCATCCAACCACAAGAATTAATTGGTGCGGGGGATGAAATCAAAAGCAATTTAACTTTGTTGACTCATGAAATTTACCGACTGGCAGGGCAGGAGTTCAACATTAATTCACCGGCTCAATTAGGGGAGATTCTCTTTGAAAAACTAAATCTTCCCGTAGGTAAAAAGACCAAAACAGGGTATTCCACCAATGCGGAAGTTTTGGAAAAATTGAAAGGCAAACATGAAATCATTGCCTATATTTTAGAATATCGAACCCTTTCAAAACTGAACAGCACCTATATTGAAGGCCTTTTGCCATTAATACACAAAGATGGAAAGATTCATGCTCATTTCCAACAAACGGTTACCGCTACAGGGCGTTTAAGCTGTACGGAACCTAATTTGCAAAACATTCCCATCAAGCAAGAATTGGGCAGAAAATTGAGAAAAGCATTTGTGCCCGAAAATGCGGATTGTGTCTTGGTAGGCGCCGACTATTCGCAAATAGAGCTTCGTGTATTGGCACATATGTCGGGAGATCCTATGCTGTTAGAAGCCTTCAATCAAGGGGAGGATATTCACAAAATGACAGCTGCGAAAGTTTTCAATGTGCCGGAAGAGGAAGTGACACCTTTATTGAGAAGCAATGCAAAAGCGGTGAATTTTGGGGTGATTTATGGTATGAGT
>JAVVUJ010000023.1:0-22083 GCA_036653195.1 Anaerovorax sp.
ACCAAGGGCTCCTACCGTGATGGCGGATGCCGTCACTGCGCCCTTGCTTACGGTCAAATCAAGAAGTCCATTTCCGCTGATTTCTGTATGGTGAAGGTTGATATTTTCAACTGCACCACCTGAGGAAATCGTTGCAAGATAGGCCGTTCCATCATAGCCGCTGCCTTCAGTCTTTCCTGTAAGCTGTAAGTCTATAGTTGCACCCTCTGTCTCCGGTGCAATCACCATAGGACGTTCTTTTGTGAAAAGGTTCATTCCCTCATCGGATTGAATCTTGATGATATCTCCTTTGAAGTGAATCTCCGTATCGTCCATTCCAATAACATTTGTATTTTCACCTGCCATGGTCAGGTTCACATTTGTGCCACCCAATGCGCCCACTACGATTTCTGTCGTACCTGCGTATTTTGTAGTCTCACGGGATACTACCGGTGACAATTTGCCTACTTCTTCTCTCTCTTCTGACTTAATATAACGTTTCCAGTTTCCGTCAGGAAGAAGTACATATAGCGTTCCATCCTTCTTCAGTACATACATGGCAACATCTCCACTGCCTGTTGTGGCAGCCTTGCCGCTCTTATATACCTTAAACATGGTTGCACCATTAAACATCTTACCGTCAATGAACCCTTCCGCTTTATAGTCAAAGGCCCCACTTGTAGTCTCCAGTTTTACCAGTTTTTGTCCTTTAGAACCACCAAAGAAGGTGCTCTCTGTGTAGAATCTGATGTCATTGACGTCAGTTCTTTCCGTAGGTCTATCCATATAGACATCGGTAATTGCCTGATGTAGATAGTAGGAACTGCCCGTGGTAAAGACCACTTGCTCATTTCCATAAGTAATCCTACCGGTACCGTTTGATGCAATCAGGCTGCCTCCGCTTGTGTATGCCACCGTAATGGCACCTGTTGTGGTATCCGTATAGAGTAAGCTGCCAACAGGATAGTTCTCATTGTTTTCCTTGATCGCAACTTTCATTCCGTTTGCAATGTTTACAATCCCGCTTGTTGTGCTAAGGATAATGGTTGCTGCGTTTAGATAGTTCACGTCTGCCCCACCGTTTATTGTGGGGTTAATGGATACCGTACCTTCTACATATCCGTAAACCGGCGTATAGCCATTTCGACGTAACTCTTCCAGTGCCGCTTTTTCATCTTCATCCTTTGGAACCATATCGGCAGAACAGTTCTTCGCCTCTATATCTCCCCGAGGATTATACCAATAATATCCGATATCACCATACGCATCCTTGCCATACATTTGTTTTTGTGCGGTGTAGATTTTTGTGCTATTGGTATCGTATTGTCCGATTATCTGCTCTGCACAATCAAGCGTTTTATCTGGGTATTGCGCCATTGCCTTTGTCAAGGCTTCCCCAGTGGTGGTAGCATCGATCGTTACACTACCGTATTGTGGCTCCTTGCTATAATAACACTTGTATTTCATTACCGAATATACTTCTGCGCCCGTTACATCCTTCTTTGATACCATGTTTGGCGAATAGAGAATGGCTGCCTGGGTTATAGAGCCTTGGGCTCCTTCCTTGTAGCTGATTGACAAAGCAACCGGTTCTCCGTTTGCCAAGATACCTACCGCCGTATCCGTCAAAAGATAGATGCCATCAGCGGTATTGGTGGATAGTGTCAATTCGTCCAGGAAGAGGATCCCGCCGGTAACTTTCTTATAGGCTCCGTTTATCTTGCTATTTGCCTCATCAACAACCTCTTCACCCTGCCAAGTCGTAGTCTTAATGTCCATGATGCCACTGCCGGTAAGTCTCAGCTCTTGTGCTGAAATATTAAAGCTAGCGACACGGCCACCCGATCCATCGTCACTTATACCGTCAAATCGCGCAACAAAGTATTTTCCCTGCAGTTCTTCATATCTGTCCTTCTTGGCGCCGATATAGGTTCCTTCCTTCACAACGAAAGCGTCTACATGACTCCCGGATATTCTATCCTCAGTATACCTTTCGGTCTCAAAGCTATAACTGCCGTTCTTAATGCTCATGTGCTCCACGCAGTTGTTTGCATCAGCATACGTTAGAACAATGCTTCCTGCTCTTTTTCCTATTGTGTTTTTCTCAAATGCAACACCAGGTTTTCCCGGTTCTGCCTTTATACCTGCTGCTGTCGCCTCACCCGGTGTTACACTTGGGGGTGTAATTTGATTCTTCTCAACATTTATGCTCTTTTCCGTGGTGATGCTTGCCGGGGAGGTGTCTCCCACAGCCAGTTTTTCCGTGGCGTCAACCTGAATGGTGATGTCCTTAACACTCTCCACCGTTGTTGTCACGATCTCCGAAGGTGTTGTTATGCTCTGAGAGGTCACCACTGCTGAAACTGTCGTATAGTCGGCAGTCACCTTGACTGTCCAATCCTTTGTAACTACAGCTCCCATGGATGTGGCTACCTTTGACGGCAACGCAAGGATGTCGTCTGTCGTCTGAAGGCTTGATGCCGTATAGTTTGCCAACACGGTTGCAATTGCAGCCGTCACTTCCTCTTCGGTCATTCCTGTAGCAATTTGATTAGTCCTCTTAATATTCTTCTCAAAGGACCGTTTCAAATCATAAGCATAGCCCTCCTTGAATTTTCCATCTGTTCCTGTTCCCGTAATTTCGACAATATGGTGCAGTGCTTTTTTCTCTACAAAATTCAAGGCTTCAAGGATATAGTAGCTGCTGTCTCCCCATGTCTTCCAAAGCTTTGGCGTCAATAGTTTCCCATCCTTTAGGAATGCATTGTTCCAATAGATTCTTGTGCCGTCAGGGAGCACCCAACCGCCGCCATCTTTCGACGGATCGATTTTAACCGTTCCGCCACTGCCGCCGATAAGAAGTGTGACATTTCCGTCAAGAGCAAACTCAACCCTCTGGCTGTAATATTGAGGTTTCGCCAAATCCAAAGACCCATCGTTCACGATACCCGGCAAGAGAATGGTAATGGCTGTTAGCCTGTTGCTATTCTTATCTATGGTAAAGGCGATATTGTCAAAGTTGTATCCGCTGGTAGGCTTGTCGCTGTTTACCTGATAGACGGTTACTACCTTTCCATATTCGTCTGTAAGTACCATCTCTCCCGTTGGGATGTAATAGTAATTGTAATAGATGTCATTATACACATCTCGTTTCACCACAAGGTAATCCTTAAGGTTGATTGCAAATCCAGATGTGGTTCGGAGTTTGCCTTCTGCTGTCATGAAATATCCGGTTTTATTTCCATACTTATCCAGAATTTCATAGTCGTTGGTGGCTCTACCATACCATGGCGCACTGACATAGTTGTCATTTCTGCCCGGTGTGGAAATCTCCACGTCATCGTCTTTGCTGCCCTCTTCAATTCCGGAAATTTGTTCCGGTGCGGCAATATCTATGTTAGTCTTGCCGGTTTCTGAAGTGACATTTTTTAGGGTTAACTGTGGTGTTCCTACATAATCTTTGCCTTTTGATGGAACAATAATTGGCGTAATAGCAAGCCATATGTCTCCAAGGGTTTTGATAAACAGGGACACCGGTCTCTTTGGCTGATCCACAAATTCCTTGTAATCCTGTGCATCTATATCGTGCATATACGCACGCAATGGTGTTTCTTGTGAACCGATTTGGTTGGCACCTAGTATAGTCAACCTATTTGCCCTGATAGAACTGCTATTTGCAGCCTCCAGATTTCCACCGTTCATGGTGATGTTAATGTCTCCATCTCCAAAATCTATGGTGTTTCCCACTGTGATATGGGTCACTTCTTTTTGATCTGTTGTCATCTTGTCATCCACATCCGCTGCGTTTATCACTAGCGTTGGTACTTCATAGTTATAGGATGCAACCTGTACGTTACCTGCATAAATGCTAGGTCTGGGTTGATCGCCGTTGATGGCAAGAATTTCACTCAGTATCAAGTTTAGCTTGGAGTAGTTGTTAATGACGATGCGAGGCAAGAACGAACTGTTAAATACACGAATGCTTCCGGTTACATCGCCAATGCTTGTGTTTGCGGTCAATGATCCCACGTCGTTGTTCCAAATCTTATGAAGAGTAATATCTAGCTCACTCTTTGTTGAAAGTTCACCGATTTCGGTAGCATATTGGTCATCCAAACCGGAGGATACAACCGTGCCGTCTTCCTTCACATCTACGTAAATTCCCGCAGATCCGCCTCCCAGGTGAACCTCACCATTCAATAACACACGACCGCTGTTGCTCATGTTGTTCACCGGTGTTGCAATAGAATCGGAATGCAGAACCTTTGCAACTAATTTCTCAACCCAATGGGTTACTGCCAGGTATGCTTTCTTCAGGAATTTTCCTATAAGGGGAATCTTCCCCAGTAAATTAGCAAATGCTTGGTTAAATGTGTTTACTTTTTCCATGACCCAATAAACCACGGTATTGGCTTTGGCTTCAGCTTCCACTGAAACGTTGCTGGTATTTTGAACCATGGGTGCATTTGCGTTAAGTTGGATATTCTGTCCTGCTAAAACTGCCTGGTCTCCTATGATAATCTCTGCCTTTGCGTTTCCATTTACTGTGGAAGTCGCACGAACAACCCCTGTACCTCCAACGATGTTGGCAAATGTCTTTGAATGAATAGCCATTGTATTCACTGAGGATTCAATAATCAAACTGTCAATGCCGCCCACATATGCGTTGCCAATGTTTGTGGCCAGATCATCATTTATTGTGATGTTTGTGTTGGCATCGGTTGTGGAACCCGCTGATGCCGTATAGGAAATGGCATAGCCCATGACTGTTTGATACAGATAAGAGCCGATTCTGGTATTCCTACCGTTTAGATAGCTTTTTATTCCGCTACCATTCATGCCAATGTTGGTCTTTACTGTATCCTTGACAGTAATATTCACCGTGCTCTCATTGTCTCCTATAAAAGTGCCCATGTGTCTGTGGGCGTATCCATAGATGTCTGTATGAGCCGCAGCTTCAACAACCAAGTCTCCAAAGATTGCCGTAATCACTGCACCATTTACAGTTGCAGTTGTATTGGAGGTTAGTGTGATATTCGTGATCGGACCTTGGCCGCCGGCTATCAATCCGCCGCCGTCCATATTGGTCCTGGCATCTATCTTTGCAACATCTGCAAAAGCCCTGATGGTGACATTTCCATATCGGGATACGATACTTGCGCCGTCGCCTATGGTCGCTTCTGTATTCCTTGTCACAGTCACGTTAGCCGTAGCCTTTCCGTAAGCGCCAAGTCCTGCACCATAAGAATCAATATTGGCATTGGCTGTGATCTTTGTGGTTGCCTGTATTAAAATGTCTTCTATGGCTTCAATGTCGCCACCAACCAAAACCTTTGCCTTTTGATTATTCACCGTCACAGTTGCTTCGGATGCCGCTGTATCTGCAACGCCGGCGTTTCTTGCACTGGTGGTTGCGGATAGGGTTACTTCGTCACTTGCAATTAAGGAAATATCTCCCTTTGCTCTCACCTTTCCGTCAATATAAGCAAATGTGCTGTGTGTTTCAATCACCGCTGTAATCTTGTATCTGCCTACACTTACGAGAGAGATGTTTGTTCCGCCATGATTGGAATGGGCGTCAAGGGTTGTATCTGCCAAAGCGGACACGTTGACCCCACCTACAATGCTTGTCACCGTGGTATTCCCACCGATATAAGCATTGGTTTCCTTCCTTGTAACTTTTGCTTCTGATTGAATGACTTTACCGGAAACAAAACCTACACTTGTATTGGGCTGTTCTGCTATGGCAGTTACCTGGGTTCCCCTAGCATCTGCCCGAATGTCTACATTGTTGGCTGTCACATCTGCGCCGCCCGTGATATAAGCTTCCGTTACATCACTTAGAATGTTGGCATATACATTGACCACATCTACACTGACTATGCTGATTGCAGTGTCAGGTGTCTTGGCATGTGCGTTCAATACAGTATTCTTTAATTCAGCTAACACGGTTAGATTTCCTACTACAGTTAACTTCAGCGTGCCGTCTATATAAGCCCTGGAAGACGCACTGGATTCAGCCCTTGTGGAGGATTCTTTTCCGCTTACAAGGGAAGCACCCGTTCCGCCGTTTGCGCCGGTCTCTGCCTTGGCATTTAGCCCATTTAACAGGGACTGCACATTCATATTGCCATTGGCAACTAGGGTTCCGCTTCCACTGATTATTGCGTTGGTATAAACTTCCAAGGTTGCCCTTGCCTGATTCACACCTACCTTCACTCCGCTTATGTCAACTTTTGCTGCGTCGATGTCAGCGTTGGCACTTCCTATTCCGGTTACTATAACGTCTATGCTCCCTGCAAACAACTCTCCCTTTCCTTTGATTTCTGCAGTTGCCTTTGTGCTTGCGTTGGCATTGGAAGCGTTTACATCGCCTGATACCACTGAACCTGAAATACCACCGCCGGGTTGTGTTGATAATGCATCTGCCTTCGTATCAAAGACATTGTCTACAGTCACATTTCCAACATACATCTTTGCGTCTGTTCTATCGATATAGGCAAGGAAGTTACCCGCTGCATCGGCATTGGTAATGAGGACACCAAGGTTTGCACCGCTTAATCCAAATGCACTCTTTGTATAGGTTGCTTTTGCATAGGATCTTGCATTGGACACTACCTGTAGGTATCCGCTGTTTTCCACATCACTTCCAAAGTTCGTCTTGCTTACAAAGGCTGCGTTCTTTGCCTTTGAAGTGGCTGTTGCAATGTTGGTATCCGATGTTGCACCGGAAATTCCAACAGACGCCGCACCCAACTCCGCAGTAGCCGCAAAGTCGCTTCTATCCTTATTTTGATTGGATATGACATCAGTGCCGCCAAGTGCTGTTATGGTGCCTCCCTGTATATACGCACACTGATCTCCATTGAGTACCGCTGTGGCCAGGTTTACAAGAAGCCTGCCACCGGAAACGGATACAGTGGGTGCCGTAATCACTGCATAGGCCTTGATCACGCCATCGTTTTGTACCTTTACTTTACCAACGGTCTTTATGCTGCTTCCATTGATATTTGCACTTGCCTTTGCGCTTACCGTCGCATTTGCACTGTTTACATCTCCGCTTGCAAAGGTAACGCCAACCTTAGGCTGTTCTGCCTTTGCATAGGCATCTGCAACGTACGTATTGTTTACGTTGACAGCACTTCCGTGGATATTGGATCCGTCAACATAGGTATTGAAGTTTCCTTCCGCTGTTGCGTTGGTCACAATTGCGCCTATTGCCACAAGACCAACCTTTTTATCTGCTACCTGTACGTCTGATTTTGCATAGGCTGTGGCAATTCCTTGCACAGTTACAATGCCTGCTGTTGTTATAAAGGCGTTCTTAATAAAGGTATTCACATCCACGGTAACCTTTGCAGTTACCACATTTGTCGTTGCACCGATTAAAGTAGCATTGACGCTTCCTGCTGCACTTCCAAGGATAGCCGTAGCCCCAGTTGTCTGACCTTCGTTATACTCAGAAGTTACAGTAATGCTTCCTGCCTTTATGCTTCCACCGTTAATATATGCGTTCTGTGAACCGCCAAGTTCTGCTGTAATCACGTTGACAGCGATTTTCACACCACTAAGTGCAACTTCTTGCTGTTCAACGCCTGCATCTGCTGTGGCTGTTCCTATGGTCCTTATAATCAAAGCACCTGCAATGACGACGTGAGGGTCGGGATCATCCGACGGTCCTCCGTTTGCTTCATCTTTTGGCGTTTCCCCTTCCCTTATGCCTGCAATGGCTGTGGTAGAGGTCTTGGCTGTAGCTACATTGGTTGTAATGCTTCCAAGGTTTCCTGTTACACCGCCGCTTGCCTGAGCCGTCTTGCTGTTTGCCTGTGAATGGTAGTTGTTATTGATGTTTAAATTATTGGTTATATTCACATCTGCGTTCATCACATCCATAAACGCTCTGAAATCTCCCGATGCCAGTGCATCCATTACGGTTACACCGACGGTGGCAAAACCGATAGTGCTTCCCTGAACGATCTTTGCATTGGCAATGCTGGTGGCATCAGAAATGATATTTACATCTCCTGCCTGAATCTTTGCCCCTGCAATATATGCATAGTTGATTGCAGACACTTCTGCATTTCCAATGTTTACAGTTCCGCCTATAAGATTTACACGGACGGAATTTCCAAACATGCTTCCCATGGATGCAGTAGCACCCTGGTCGGTAAAGTCTTTGTTAAATGCTGAAGTTACCCTTATATTTGCCGCCTGAATGTTGGCATTTTCTATAAATGCCTTTTGCGTTCCTGCAAGCTTTGCCAATACGGATGTCAATGCGATATCAACTAGTGCAATGCTAACGGTAGGTGTAATCACCTTGGCATTTGCCAGGGCGGTTCCCGTTGCCCCTACCACTACATCTCTCGTTGTATTGATGGTTCCGTTTCCTTTGATGGAGGCCTCTGCCTTTGTTCCTACCAAAGCGGTCGCCACATTGTTCTGGCTGTTTCCGGCTGAAACGCCGCCCACCGCCTGGGTGATTTCTGCATCGGCTGTTGCCTGATATGTGTTCTCTACATCGAGTGAATCTGCATAGATTGTGGAACCTGTGGTATCCACATAGGCTTCATACGAGCCGTTGGCGGTAGCTGTCATCACTGTAACCCCGATGGTTACAAGACCAGCACTCATCACCGCCTCTGCAAAGTTGGCTTTTGCTATGGAGGTTGCTATAGACTGAACTGCAATGGCTCCTGCTCTATTTAATGCGGTTCCCATATTTGCACCGCTGATATAGGCTTTGTTGGTTGCGTTTGCCTCAGCCGCAGCGGTGTTCACCGTTCCGCCTACAAGCGTTATATTTGTAAAGCCTCTCCCTGCTGCGCTTCCCATGGTGGCTGTTGCACCGTGATTGTCTTCGTTATTAAACGCAGATATCACCGTCACATTTTTAACATGGGTAAGATTTACGTCCTTGATATAAGCTTCCTGATTGCCGTTTAATGTAGCATTTAACGTGATTACGGCAATCTTAATTCCATTTAGTTCCACATCCGGCGTTATAACCTTTGCCAACGCATCTGCCAAGCCTATGGCTCTTACGGTTACATTGCCCTCTACATTGATGATTCCTGCTCCTGAAATTGCTGCAACGCCATTGGTTCCCACATTGGCGGTAGCCACATTGGTTCCTACGGTAACGCCACCGGCACCATACTTTGACTGTGCAATCTCTGCGTTTGCTTTTGCAACATACGTAGTATCAATCTCTATAGAAGCAGCATGGATCGTCGCTCCTGTGGTGTCAATAAAGGCTTCGTACTGGCCGTTAGCATAGGCTGTCATCACGTTTACACCGATGGTTGCAAGACCTGCTTTCAATAGTGCCTCGTCGAACTTTGCCTCAGCTATGGACGTCCCTATGGACTGAACCTTCAGGATTCCTGCCTTTTGCGCCTCTGTGCCAATACTTGCTCTTCGTATAAATGCCAGATTCTTTGCATCAGATGTTGCTACACAAGTGTTCACATCTCCGCTTATCATGCTGACAGCCAAAAGTTGACCCGGAACTCCCGGTATTACGGATCCGCCTATTACAGCTATGGCTCCGTGGGTGGTTCCCTTATTCTCATTAAATTTGGAAATCACGGTCACCTGGTTGACTTTCTCCAGGTTCGTGTCCTCAATAGATGCACTCTGTGTGCCCTTTAAGGTTGCTACAAGTACGGTAACGGCTGCTTTATATTTTGCAACACTCGCAAGTGCCGGGGTCAAAATTGCCAAGGCATCTGCCATACCTACGGCCCTTACAAGGACGTTATTTGCGGACAAAATGGTTCCGCCGCCTTTGATGGCCGCCTCTGCTTTTGCACCGGTCACAGCCGTTGCATTGTTTGCACCCACACTGACCCAACTTGCCTCTATACCGCCACTTGCCGGTTGAAGGTCTGCTGTAGCAACAGTCTGACTGTTTACTTCAACTGTAATATCTTTTGCCGTCACACTGCTTCCTGATGGAATATTCAAAATTGCATTGAATGTCCCTTGTGCATAGGCTACATTAACCATTACGCCAACGGATATATAAGCAATCGTAAGGTTTTTGGTCTCCGAAAGAACATTTCCCTTTCCATAACTACCAACCAAAAGATTTCCATTTTTGTCTGTTATTGTTATGGTCTTTGCTGCAACTTCAGCAATGCTCTTTGCTCTGCCATAGGCTACTGCAATATTTGCAGTAACGGTGGCAAGACCTCCTGATCCGGTCCACAACCTGGCAATTGAACTTTCCGTATCCCCTTCTTCATTTAATCTTGAAATGACTGTAAGGGAGGCCGCGTTCACTTGGCAATCTCTGATGACCGCTTGCTGCTCACTCCTTAGAAGTGCCACAGCAACGGATGCTGCAACGACTAAACTTGGAGCAATACTCAGCCCGATAATCGTCGCGTTGGCTGTGGCTATTCCATTTGCCCCAACCTGTAACGCTCCATTTGCGTTGAGAATTCCGTTTCCTATAATCTCTGCAATATTTTGTGCATTATTGTCTGCAATTGCCGCATTGACATTGATGGATACCATTCCCACAACTGCCGCAAGGGCACTGGCTGTTGCGATTGCAGAATTCTTATGGTTCTCTCTTCCGGCAAACACGGATACCGCACCACCTGAGACGATGACCCCTGTGGTATCAATAAACGCTTTGTTTACTGAATCAAGACCTACATAACTGACGGATACACCCACAGAAGCACTACCGCTTCCCGTTATAGATGCCACCAGCGTCTCCGCTCTTGAAGCCATCTGTCCGTCTATATCAATATTATTTTCTGCATACACGTTTATCTTATTGATTCCCGCATAAGCCTGTGTATTATTAAATACCAACAACGCATTGCCGTTGATTGCGGCTGCACCGGCTGCAACCGATATGATTGCAGTGATTGCGTCTGTTGTAACCGTATTCTTCACCACTACATCCTTTGCCCTGATTTCGCCTATTGCTGCCCCTTCTGTGGAAGCGCCGTCGGTTGGTTTCTCTTTGTATGGTGTTGTTCCTATATAAGTCAACACTGTTGGTTTCAGCACAGATATTCCGGAGGAAAGTCCTGCTGCCGTGCCGCCTGCTGCCAAGCTGATTATATAAGAATCGGCATTAGAATCTACAGTAGAAAGCACACGCACTGTCCCTGCAATCTGCATCTTCACATTCTGCCCTATAAAGGTTTCTATATCACTGCCATTGATAGACAGTGCAATTGCACCGTTTACTGCCACGCCACCTGCTGCGAAAGCTGTTGCCAACGTGGAAATCTGGCTGGTTGCTGTGGAAATCACAGAGATTTCTCCCACTGTATTTGTGGACTCATTGTTCATTCCAATCTCTGCATCTCCTACAACGCCTGAGAATGTGGAGCCGCTGAAATCCACGGTTGCTACAGAAGCCGAAACGCCAACTGCACCTGCACCCACTGCCAAGGTTGCTGCGATAATACTTGGGTAATCGCTTTCTGCCTTAATTGCAACGACGGCTGCTTTGACAATGTCCCCTTCAAGGTATGCCTTGATCTTTGAATTTAAGGTAACTACACCAACTGCGACACCTACGCCTGCAATTCCACCGCCCACTGTTACGGAAATGGAACGAATGGTCAGTTGACTTAAATCAATTGCACTGCCTGATATTTGATCTGATAGTGCTTTGTTTGAATCCAGGTCGGGTGTTTTTCCTGTAGATCCACCTCTTGCGTAAATGGTAACAGTGCCATTTGCTGACAAGCTTGCGCCATCTTCAACATAAGCAAGCACATTGCTGTACAGTATGGCTACAGAAATTCCAACGCCAACGCCTGCATAAGCGCCACCAGCTACAGTGGCTGTGATCATGTCTGCTGTCAAATCGTCATATGCCTTCACATTGATGTCTTTTGCACTGATTACGATTGTATTTTTTCCAATAAATGCACTGGTACTGTCCTTAGGGTCATACTTGGGTTGGGTTGCCCCTAATTTTGACGCATTGTCCAAATCGGGATTTTCTCCAACTGTCATATCTTCCTTGGGTGTTCCGTCTACATTCTTATCCACATATCCTGCCTGACCGTCAAACTCCATGGCAGTCTTTTGAACAGGTTTCCCGTCTTTATCCAGAACAGGGTTTCCTTCTTTATCTGTCACATAGACAGGTGTGTTGGCATTTCCATCGCTGTCTGTTGCCAAGGTGGTTTCTTTCCCACTCTTATTATCTATATAGACCGGAACTTCATGCCCCACCTGGCTCTTACTGTAATCGGTTCCGTCTGTGGCTAATTTTGCATCTAAATTCTTGGCGCTCAGTTTCCCGTTTTCGCCGTAATAGCCGGAGGCGGCTCCCGGTGCCTGGGCTGCCATGCCTTTTTCTCCAGTCTTTTCATCGCCATTCATCAATGCATTCACATTGAAATGTTCGCCTAATGAATCGGCACTGTTCTGATCCAGCATGCCCCCTACGATTGTGACCATCAGCGTAACACCAACGCCTGCGCCACCACCACCAACGGCTACTGTTCCTGCGTAAGTTCTCACTTCGCGCATTGCCTCTGCTACGATGTCCACATCGCCCGTCCTGGTGGTCACCTTATTGTTTTCACCCAGATTGCCTGTGACTGTATTTCCTGCTACGGTAATGATGGCTGTTACACCTACACCTGCCGTACCGGAAACAGCTACAGAAGCAGCTACACCAATTAACTGATACGTATCTTTTGCATTTAACGCTACGGTTCCGGCTGTGATTGTAACGTTCTTGCCGGAATAAGCCTGGGTCTTCACTTCTGTAATGATAACATCCACAGTCCCTGAAACGGCTGCACTTCCGCTACCTGATGCACCCAGTGCATCAGAAGTGATAAACTCATTTGATAATGCGATTACTTTTACCTGTTCTGCTGCTGTCAAAGTTGCATTGTCCAGAATACGCGCTATAGTCGTTCCACTAAAGTAGGTGACGATAGCAGCGCCCCCTACAGCTACACTTCCTGAACCTGCAAGGGCAGCAACGATATTGAATAAGTTTGAATCGCTGATAGCTGAAAGAGTTATGTTCTTCGCTGTTACGGTTCCGCCTATTTCCGCTGTCACTTCATTCATAAAGGCTAAAGCGTTACCGCCTACACTGACGGCCGTACTTCCTGATGCACCAAAGGTTGCGCCTACCAAGTACAAATCATCTGTACTGTGGGCGTCTACATTCACATTTCCTGTAGCTGTTACTACACCACCCAGATGTGCAAGGACTCTCTTGTCGAAAACCAAGGTAATCACAGTAGCACCTATGCCTGTGCTGCCGCTTACAGCAATGGCGCCGCCAAAGTTATAGATTGTGGAATGATCCTCTGCGGTAACTGCCAGGTGTCCCTCCGAATCTTGGCTGTTATCGCCACTGCCATCCTCGGACTTCTTCGTTCCTGCAGTCGCTCTGCCATTGTCGCCTATCTTGGCATTGGTCTTGTCTAAAATCACCAAAGTATCCAGTACACCTGAAACCGCTGTGGTGCTTGATCCGCCTGCTGAAATGCCCACCATGACGACTTCTTGATTGGCCGTTGCATTAACAACGATACCTTTCCTTCTCTCTTGACGATTCCGCGTCTTAATCCCTGCATCCTGTGCCGTTGACAATGCATTGGCTGTGAGCACTGCATAATCACCAACGGTTGCATTGGTTTCATTTTTCAAAATGGTCGTTATGGTCGTTACACCTACGGCTGTGCTTCCACCTGTAAAGCTTGCATTGGCTGCTATCAGATACACATTGCTGTTATGGTCTGCAAGGACGCCTATAGAATCATAGGCCTGGATTGTTGTTCCGTCCCCTACTACTGCTGACGTTTTGCTTTCACCATAGTTTACCTGAATATTGCCGCTGATCGCAATTCCCATTCCACCTGCACCTGCAACTGAAATAACCAGGGTCCAATCGTCACCTAAGGCTTCGACTAACACGGAACCGGTCTTGGCTAGTAACTGTCCGTTTTTCCCAACAGATGCTTCAATCTCTCTTTGATGTACATTGATACTGATGGTTGCACCCACTGCAGGGTTAACACCACCGGTTCCGGTTGCTGCCACAAGGACTGTGATCAGTTTTGATTGTCCATTTGCTAGGATTTTTATATCTTTCTGTGCTGTAAGTTTTGCATCATCGCCTACAATGGCTTTGCTTCCGGAGTTTGTTACAAGAACATTCAGTGTTCCTGCACCCGCTCCACCTGCCACTGCGCCCGAAATGGAGGCAAGTATGCTTACTATAAATTCGTCATTGGTTGATTTTACCATGATGCTTCCGTCGTTGCTTACAAATGTAGCCCTGTTTCCAACCGTTGCTTTTGCTTTGTTGTTGGTAACCACAACGGCGATGGTTCCGCCGGCCGCTACTTTGCTGTTGGCACTTACGGATACTGCAACACTTAAGGATACAAGAATCAAATCCACCTTATTATCCGCTATAATGTTGATATCATTTTTTGCCGTGAACTTTGCATCATTTCCTACGGTTGCCGAAGCAAGGTTTTCGGAAACGATTACGGTTAATCCACCGCCTACCGTGCCTTTTCCGCTACTTGCGCCCGTTCCACTCCCTGACAGGGAAGCAGCCGCTGAAATTGACCAAATATCTGCGTTGGAAATAGCAGCTACCGTAATGCCTCCATTGGTAACTGTAATACTGGCTCCGTCGCCTATGGCGGCGGTAACCTGATCATTATTGACGATCACTGCCGCATCAATACCCACTGTAGCTGTGCCGCTGCCTGCTGAAAGTGCCCCACCGATTAGTCTTGTGCTGTTATCAGACTTGGCATTGACCGTTACGTCTCCGTCTGTTGCGTTAATGGTTAATTGATTGCCCAGTTTTGTTTCTGTTATACTTGTGTTAAACAACATAGCGATGGCACCTGCAAGAGCAAGTTTTGTTCCCTGCCCACCACCTGTAGCTGAACCGCTACCTACAACGGTACCTGCAACTGCTGATGCATAGTAATTGACCATTGCCAGTAAACTGGTAAGCTGTGCTGCATTTACAAGATCCTTTGAATCAACGTTCATGGTCACATCATAGGTGCCATCCGGCTTTTTCGTAAGGTCTATGATGCCTTTCTTATTTCCACCTTCAACTGTAAGAAGATCTGACGACTTAAACGGAAGGTTAAAGTCATCTATATTGATTCTCTTTTTTTCTGCATTTGCTGTAAATGATTTTGCATTGACTGTTACGCCCTTTGCGCTCTGCTCATCTGTTCCTACGATTACCAATACTTTATTCTCAGCATAAAGGAGTCCAAATGAAGCTCCTACGCCAACGGATGCACCCTTTGACAAGGTTGCTGCCATAGCTGCCGCCGCTAACTTTGATTGATCCGTTGCGTCCAAAAGAACCGCACCGTATTGGGCTGATAAGGTAGAACCATCTGCAATCTTGATGCTGCTTTCGCCCATTGCCACAACAATGGCAAGTGCGCCTGCTGCGCCAACACTTCCGCCGGCTCCTGAAAGGCTACCTGCGATGGCCATTGCGCCGTACTTCCCGCCGTAAACGCCATCTATATTCTGCGTTAATTCTGAATCAACTACAATTCCACCTGTGCTTGTGGCTGTCACGTCTCCTGAAATTTCAACTTTTGCTTCGTTAAAATTGGTAGAAACCGCAACACCGACTCCGATTGTATTTGAATTGGATGCCAAACTTGCCGCTGCACCTGAACCTGTTGTCGCAAAGTTTCCATTGTTTGCAACCAGTGCTTCCAGGCTTTCGCATACCAGATTTCCACCAATCACCACCAATGCATGATGCAAGGTAACGTTTACACCTACTGCTGCTGCAATATGAATGGCTTGATTTTTTTTGGCTGCGGGATCTGTTCCTGCGCCGCCTAATTGCCCGGTTACACCGGTTGCCGCACCGGAAGTTGAACTTGTCTGACCTATGATGTCGCCCAATGCCGCACCGGTGGTGGCGTTGGCCAAAGGTTCATTTTGATCTCTCGTAGAAGCCCCTTGTGAATGAAGTGCATTCACAGATACGGGAAGGGTATCTCCTACAGCCGCTCCTGTTATTCCTGCAGGGCTGCTATTGGCAGCATTGAGTCTGCCATTAACTGTGTTAGAAGTCCTATTTCCTGTCTTACCATGGCTCTTCAGATTTTGTCCCGCACGAATCTTAGACAGATATCTGTCTATATCCGAAC
This sequence comes from Anaerovorax sp., assembly GCA_036653195.1. GTDB lineage: Bacteria > Bacillota > Clostridia > Peptostreptococcales > Anaerovoracaceae > JAVVUJ01. The sequence goes on from JAVVUJ010000023.1 coordinate 16,146, forward strand.
CCATTGCAAGAGCTAATGCATTTGCATCGTCATAGTTTTCTGTTAAAGCAATTAGTTTTGCTTTTCCCTGTATTCTTCCTATTCCTTCAAATGCCGCAATGACATCGCTCATGGCAATGTTCAGTGCTACGGCTGCGCCCACAGAGGTTGCACCACCCATGGCAAAACCGCTTGCATTTGTCTTGGTATCTCCTGCTTGTTTTGCATTGATATATAGATTTACCAATTGGGATTCACTCCCATTTTGGGAACCTGTATCAATTGAATTTGTTCCTGTTGTTGTTATTTCTGCGTCTTTTCCAACATAAGCTTTTACGTCATTTTGGATCAAACTGATGGATACAGAAGCATCCACAGCAATATCCTTGGCGGTTGTTCCGCCCGGTGAAGTGGTTCCACCTGGTGAAGTTGTTCCGCCCGGTGAAGTAATTGCGCTTCCTGAAGTTGCTTGACTTCGAGCGATGGGGTCTGATCCTGCCACACTGTTTGTGTCCAGATCATTTTCCACGACGGCACGAATATCCACAGAATCAGCCAATACCACTCTGTTTGCACCAATCCCTGCATGCACGAAAGTGTCTGCAATTGCAATGGCAACAGCTGCACCAACGCCTACCGTTTTACCTGCCTTGGGTGCTACAGCACTGCCTGAAGGAATGGGTACGGATGGTACTGAAATGCTTGCTTGACTTGTAGTCTGTGTGGAGGAACTGTTATTTGTCTGACTCTTATTCTTGTCAGGTCTACCCTTCTTATCTGTAGAAGAAGTAGCCGTAGTATAAACTTTCTGCTCTCCGTCTGCTGTGATCACAATTGCACCTGAAACGGTTACAGAACCTACGTTTTTATTGGGCACGTCTAAAAGTTCCGCTCTCGTGGTTCCGTTTATAACGGATAAAGCCACAGCACCTGCTACGCCTACATTGCTTGCGCCAACGCCGGATACGGCTGAAGTAGAAAACTTATTTCCTACACCATCGGCTTCCTCATTTGTTCCCATAATGGCACCCAAAAGCTGTACAGCAATGTCAAGCATCTGGCGCTTCAGTGTGGGATCTTTAATCTTTGCAATGGCATTTGTAATGGTCTGCTTTAGAACGTCATCCTCAAACAATCCTCTGATGATATCAGGATCGGTGATGGCTTCCCCTAACATGTTGGTCGTATCGTTGGCTACAGTATAAAGTTTATCCAAGAATGCTGCTTTTTCTGCATCGTCTTCTCCTGTTGTATCTACCTTATCTATCGCCTCATCCAAACTGCTCTCTTTCTTTGTAATCAGCGCGTTAACCTTGGCAACAACTGCACCTATAATAACCGTCAACTGATCATCTGTGGCCTGTAATCCCTGGGCAGCAATTTGTGCACTTATATAGTCTTTAATTGTGTTGTATGATGTCTCGTCATCAGCTGTGGCTGACTTTACAAGATAATTCATAAAACCGTTAAATCCCAATGTTGTAAACAATTGATCCATAAGAGCTGCAATAACGGATTCTGCAGCATTTTTATTCGCCGCCTCATAAATCTCCGAATCAATTCTTAGGTTGTTTGCCTTGATTGAATAAGCACCAATCAACGCAATGTTTTCAAAGCTAACGATATTGATGGCTACTGCAACACCCACACCTTTGCTTGAATTGGTTGCGGACGAATCAGCATAGATCACACCATCGGTGTCTGCCTTGCTTACTACGTTTATATCTCCATCTACTTTATTTCCCGCTTCGTCTGTGGTTCCTGTCGCTTCAATAGAAGTTCCTGTTGCAATGGTCGCCTTTGAAACGTTCTTTTGAATATTCAACACGAAAGTAGCCGCAACTTGCACGCTGCCTTCCGGTGTCTCTGCCTTTTGACGATTTGCAGTCAATCCGTTTACCGCTGTGGTATTCACATTTTGTGTTCCTACCATGCCTGCCATATTGCCTGCTGTCTGTGTATTGGCATCTGCTACAGCATCGGCTTCCCCTTCATTGAACATATTGTTCATGGATTCCGAATAATCGTCATCTTCCGGTGGTGTTGCGTTTTCGTCAAATAAATTTTCTAATCCATCATACGGATCATCTTCTGTCGTTCCTGTTCCGGGGTGGGGGTCGGGGTCAGGTTCCGGAGGTGTCGCTCCGGTCGATCCGGTCGATCCGCCGGAACCTCCACTGCCTACTGCTCCGCCGCTAACGCCGCCACCGCTAGTAGTTGTACCTGATTTGGTCGTAGTCTGTGTTGTCACTGCACCTGATGCGCTTGCTCTGCCTGTTGCAGTCAAACGGCTTACAGAATTTGCCTTGACATTCAGATTCTTTGTGGTTTTAACATTTCGTCCCATGTTTGCATTGGCACTGTCATTTAATACATCAATGATAAAAGATCCGCCTACGCCAACCTTTCCGCCCACAGCACTAGCATCCGCTGTAATGGTTCTGATTATCTTATTGTTTGCCGATACTTCGATGGCACCTTTAAATAACAATAGACTATCCTGAATGTTTGTACCTGTGTCTGCGCCCACATAAATTCCGGACACATCAAGTGCAAGTACAGGTACGATGGCTGTTCCGCCGGAAGCGCCTGCCTTGGCAATCATGGTTTCTGTTCCTGAATAGTCGGATGTTATGGTCATTTCATCCAATTGATCCTTTTCGTTGATTGTTCTGATGGAAACACCATCTCCGATTTTGGCGAAATTATCAATTCCAATAACGCCAACCGCAATTCCTGCGCCTACACCCACTGTGTTTCCGTTTTTCTTAACGCCGCCTGCCGTTGTGGTTCCCGGTTTGATAGCGGTTCCTGATGTTTTAACAGCTGATGCAGTAATAGAGGCCTCTCCTGCAGCGTCGGCAACGGTAACGATGTTGCTTCTCGCTACATTGGCATCCATGATGATACTGCTTCCGTCTGACAAAACAATTTGCTTCACGCCGTCTCTGATTTCAGCTGTATTCTTGCCACTCAGTACGTGAACACTGATTGCCCCTGCAAGACCTAAGTCCGCAACGGTAAAGCCTGCTTTTGCCACTGAGCTTGAAGATAAATCCAAGGTGTCGGCTATCACTTGGATTCCGCCGGCAGTAATGATACCGCCCCCTTGGTTAATATAGGCCTGGTTTTCATAATTGACTACGTTCACGGCTACACCTACGCCAAGGGCTGTGCTGCCGGTTCTGTTGGTCGTCGTATTTTGTTTTTGAGCTCCATTGTTTGTAAATATTGCCTTTACAACAATGGCTGCACTTGTAATATTGTTCACCGTAAATTTAAACAGACCGTTTGCATCAGGCTGTACGATGATTCCTGCTACCTGCAGTGAATTGTTCTGTAAAAAATATCCCTCACTTGGTGTCAACTCAATGGTAATGGTATCGCCCATCTGAATGCTAGGTGGTGTGGTTGGCGCAACACCTGACTGCACGATTACTTTACCGGTTGCGTCCTTTACTGTGATAGAACCATTGCTAACGGTATCTATGGATATTTTCTTTTCCTCTCCTATGAATGTAACCACTACCGTTACATTTCCTTTTGGCATAGTAAACTGATATTGTCCATTTGGTAATTGTCGTGGTTGGGTTCCCGCTACAATTGCACCACCTGATGCCACATAGGTGTATTTTACTGTATCTACTGTAAATCCATCATGGGGTGTTACGGTAATCTGTACGGACTCGCCCTCTTCTCCATAACGCACGCTTGTATAGTACGTTCCTTTTTGCGGTGTGGTGTTATCGTAAGTAATACTGTATCCTTTTGGTGCAAAAGTTGCCGCCAAAAGAACATTTCCATCAGGCATGGTGAAGGTTGCCGTCAATCCATCTGCATTGATGGTCAAAGGGGTTCCGTTCATGGTAATGCCTGCCAATTTATACCCTGCTGTAGGTGTGGCTTTTACTGTGATGGATGCGCCTGATACATGTACTCCGCCGGGAGGCACTGCACTTTCAGACACGACCACATATCCATTGGTAGAGGTTGAAAAGCTGATATTGCCGTTGGCACCTACATCATAAGTACGATCCTTTTCAACTGCAGCCGTAGTCGTAGATGCGACACCGGTGCTGCCCTTGCTGGTTCTCTTTACGGGGGAACCATCTGCAAGCGTTACGTCTGTAAGTGAAGCGGTGGCCTTAACTGCCAACACTTTTCCTGCCTGTAATCTACCTGTCGTATCAATATACGCTTTATTTGTATTTTCAGCATAAGTAACCGCCAATGCGCCCACCAACTGTGTGCTGCTGGTGCTCTTGGTTGTTGCTGCGCCTGTTGTTGCTGCGCCCGTGGTACTTCCTGATGTACCTATATTGATCAGGTTATTGACACCTGTACCTGTGGTAGCCCCCGGTGTTGTAACCGCACCTGACGTTGAACCTGTCAATTTGCTTATAATCTTTGAGAATGCGCTGGTCTTTCTCTCAGCTCCTGCCTGATTTGTTCCGGATGCGTTTGTGGAGCTCTTTGTTAAAAGTTGATTCACTTTTGTTATTAAATTCTGTAAAGTGAAGGAACCGCCACCCTCATCGGGATTGGAAGTTGCTTTATTGGTCACTTGCTCAATGGCATCTGATGCCACCTTCAGGCTTTCGCCTGCGGCTGCTGATGCGTTTTCTCTAATGGTAGCGTATACATTTTGCACCCCTACGGAAACTGCAAAGAACCCACCTGAATTGCTAGGTGCTTTCGCTGGTGTCGTTCCCGGTGTTCCCGGTTTTACGGCAGTGCCGGTAGTATCCACGCCTGTTGATATTGTTTTAATATTGGTATATCCATCTGCTCTAAGGTTGATATCTCCCTTTGCATCAAGAGATGATGAACCTTTGACGTCAACGTAGGCATCATTGACAACGGTAGACACGGCAAGGGTAAAGGGTAGTTTTCCCGAACGTGCTTCTGTTTCCAATTTTATCGATGAATCTGCATTCAGATAGATGCCGCCTTCGCTGGCATTGATGGTTGCGTTTTTGTCTACAAGGACACCTGCTTCCGCTACGACTACACCGATCGCAAGTGGCAATCCAAAGGAAGCCAAGTTTTTGTTGGTAGCCGATACATCCACATTTGATGTTGCATTTGCTTTTAGGGATGCGCTGTTCATGCTCCCCAAAATTTTAATGATGGCACTTCCCACTTTAACCGAAACAAAGTTTATGTTTAGTGCTGCCGGATCAAATCCCGGTATGTTTTGTGTCAATTCTTCTAAAGTCGGAATTAGGGGTCTTGTCTGCTCACTTGCTGCCTTCAGCGCAATGGCTTCACTTGCTCTTAAAGAAGCACCTTCCGCAATGGTTATCACGGCATCACTTAAAGCATCGAACAAACTGGCTTCTAATTTATAATCATCCTGCTCATCTCCCAAATCATTTTCTACAAGGGTTAAAGCATGGCTGTCTGATTTTTCTGCTGAAAGGAGAATATTCTTTCCTATTACATTGCCACTGACTGTCACACTACTTGAACTATTTGGCAAGTTATTGTCTGAGGAAAGAAGAATATTAATATTGGGTGTCTCAATGTTCCCAATATCAAGTTGATCACCCTTGATGATCAGGTTGGTTAAAAGGGTATCCTGTCCGGTTGTATTCTTGATGTCCTTAGACTTGTCATACTCTTTTACCACATAGTCTGTGAAGGATTTGAAAGTTTCATCGTTCAGTTGGTCAATGGTCCCCTCTACGATGTTCTTACCCTTTAACGCATCTGACAAGGCATCGTTGTTCTTCATATTGATGCCAAGTGTTGCATAGAGTTTTGAAACTGCTGCTGCATCATTTAAGATGGTGATTTCCGCAAGGGCACTCATGGTGACGTTTTCCTTGGTTCCGCTGATTCTGTCATCTCCTGCGATCATATAGCTGTCGCCGATTTTACCGGTTATATGTGTACGGTCAAAACCTGCTTCTGATTCTGTCACGGTAGAACCCGTTGCATCAAGTGCTGCGCAACC
>JAVVUJ010000024.1:0-6121 GCA_036653195.1 Anaerovorax sp.
GTTCAAGTCCAATATAGGGTCGCTTCATACTCCTCATTTCTTCATAGGTCTGTGATTTAAAATCAGCATCAATACAATCTATGAAGGCCGCCATATCATTTGTATGAATGGTTCTTGCCTCCTGTTCTTCCCACTTAAGGCTACCAACGGTATGAAGGCTCATGGTGAGAATTTTCCCGAATCCCTTGCTTTTTATACCCACTGCTTCCTTATATTCTTTGGATGTAAAAATTTCTTTTAAATCCGAACTTTCCGCCACAAAGGTCTGGCTTACACCATTGTAATCCCTACTGACAGTCTTCTGATTTTTTAACTGATATTCCAACGGTACCCAAGCCGTCTTATAATCATAATAGGCATTGCCACTTTTGAAAAATTGTTGTCTATTTTCAATAACGGACTGGTGAAATCTTATAAACGCCTCTATATTTTTCGGGTCTTTCAGTTCCACTAATCCACTGTCATTCCCGCCTACCCCCAGGTTGCTGACTCCTTCAGGAAATGAATTGGGGATGGACACACTTGCCACAGTCTCTACAGGAGGGATTTTCTTTTCATAGCCTAGGACATCTATGTTGATACAGAGTAAGAACAGGCAAGCAATCACTGCAAAGATGCCAAAGTCCCGAAGTCCCTTTTTATTGAAAATACGCGGTGTCTTCTTTACGATCATCTGACCTATCATAAAGAAAAGCAAAGCGCCTGCCGCAAATCCAAGGTACAGGTAACTGACGCTGTAGTTGGAATTGGATGAAAAGGAAGTAAAGTAAAAGCCCATCAAAGACATGCCTGCAAAGGCGATGATGTAGCAAATCACGGGCTGCATAAAGGCAAATACCAAAGAATCCCCCGTTCTTTCCAACTTTCTCTTTCCGTACAAAAGGGAAGAGATCACCAATACAATCACTGTCACAGCCAAATAGGCTAAAATAGACAGGGCACTGTAGGATCCACCGTCCTCCATGACTTTTAAATACGGTGTCATGTCTGCACACATACTGTAAAAAGATTCAGACAGTCTGAAACCAAAGACAAACTGTTGAAAGTAAACAGAAAAGAGCATCAACAGACCGGGCACGACAAAGTTCAATAACCCTGCCATAGCAAAGTGCATCATCATATTGCCTGTCACAATCCCCGCAAACACAGATATGGCATAGACAAAGCAGATGATCACTACCGATTCACCCATCCAAACCAAAATGTCCGTTCTTGCAAAGACATTTTGCCCTTCATACATGCCAAAAACCGGCTTGCTCAACGCCAACAGAATCAGCCCATTTAAAAGAAAGGGGATCAACACCAACAGCAGTCCGGAAATCCCATTGCTGTTAAATAGTTTATTTCTGGAAAATGGCATAGCATGCATCACCGTTGCAGAGCTGGTGCTTTGCAAGTACCTGAAAACAATTACCGCCGCAATGGCCGGGAAGACGCCGTGGGCAAACATAATTGGGATTTGATGATTGAGCAAAGCATTGCCGATAAATAACGACAATTCATTTAAATGTCCATAGGACATGATTACCTGAAATGGAAATGAAAAGAAGTACACTAAAAATGACAATACCGGAATGGCCCAAAATCGTCTGAAATTTTCTTTAATCAATGGTACCGATATACTAAAATATGATGCTTTCGATTTCACTGTTTCCACCTCCTAATTCGTAAATAAATATTTCTTCCAGTGACAATGGCAAAAGGTCAAACACGATGGGCTTGCTCTCTGCCAAAATAGATTCTACCACGTCTTTTCGATTTCTGACAATCAGTAAATCTACCGTTCCCCTCGTCTCTTTGTGCAAAACGGTCAGTCCCTTATAGGGATCTTTCGGTTGTTCTCCTTTTTTTGCCTGAATCAACTCTTCGGCAAAGGCCACCTGCACTTTATGGATATCTGTCTTTAATTCGTCTAAATCTCGCTCTATTACCATCTTCCCTTTAGAAAGAATCCCGATTGAATCACAAATACCTTCCAATTCTTTCAGATTATGTGAGGAAATAAGCACCGTCATCTCTCGTTCTGCCACATCTTCTACAATGTATTTCCAAACCAGTTTTCTGATAATGGGATCTAGTCCGTCAATGGGTTCATCCAATATCAAATACTCGGGCATGGCAGACATGGTCAATATAAAAGCCGCTTGTTTCTGCATTCCTTTTGAAAACTTGGAAAGCTTATTTTTATCGCTTAACTCGAACTGTTTGACCATATGATCGTAGCGTTCTTGATTCCAGTTTGGATAAATGGATTTATAAAACTTGGCGGATTCTTTTAAGCTATAGGTTGCAAAAAAATATAAATCATCGGGAATAAATCCCATCTTTTCCTTTAAAGCAATGTTTTCGTATACCGGTTGGTCATCTATGGTAATGAATCCGTCTTCCGGTTTTAACACCCCTGTAATATGTTTGATAACCGTGGTCTTTCCTGCGCCATTGGTGCCGATTAACCCGTAAATGGATCCCTTTTTGATATTGATACTCAAATCAGAAAGGGCATGAAAGCTATCAAAATGTTTGTTAATATGATCGATTTTAATCATTTTCCCACTCTCCTCTCTTCTATTATGCCGTTTACAAGTTGTTGAATTTCCTCAATGGAAAGGCCTAAAAACAGTAGCTCTCCCAAATCGGACTTTACCCGCATAGCGATTTCTTTTATGGCTTTCTCATCGGGTTTGCTATTGATATTTTCCGAAACAAACGTACCCAATCCGGGGGAAGAATAGACAAATCCTTGGTGTTCCAGCTGGCGATACGCTTTTTGTACCGTATTTGGGTTAACTGTCAACTCTTTGGATAGATCCCTGACAGAAGGCAGTTTCTCTTCCGGCTTCATGACACCTGCGATAATCAGTTCTTTCATATTGTCCACCACTTGCTCATAAATGGATTTTCGACCTTTTAAATCTAATTGAAACATGGCGACTCCTTTCTTTACAAATTCAATGTCTTAAGTGTACTATGTGTGTTAGCACACTGTCAAGAACTATTTTGCACAATTACGAAAATTATGTTACACTGGTGTTCAATGAACCGTTATAAAAAATCAAAATTGAGAGGATCACATGATTTACGATTTTATCATCATAGGTGCCGGTGCCGCCGGCTTATTTTGCGGCGCTTCCCTTTCGTCTACACCCACGGGGCTGATTTTAGAAAAAATGGAAAGTCCCGGAAAAAAATTGCTCATGGCCGGTTCCGGTCAATGTAACATCACCCATGACGGCAGTATGAAAGCCTTTGTGGATCACTATGGAATCCATGGCAAAGAAATTCGAAGCATCTTATATCAGTATAACAACAAAGCACTCCTCAATTTTTTTCAATCCCATGGACTGCCTTGCTTTACCCGTGAAGACGGGAAGGTTTTTCCAAAATCATTAAGCAGCAAAGATGTATTGCAGGTGCTTCTGGACTGTTGTCATAAAAATAAGGTGCCTATTTTGTACAACAGCCCTGTCACCCAAGTGGTTCCCTGTAAAGAAGAAGGGTGCTTTTCTGTCACTTCCGCAGATCAAATTTACAAAGCAAAGAAGCTCATCATTGCCACCGGTGGCTGTTCTTATCCCACCACCGGCTCTGACGGTGAATTTTTTGGTGTGCTGTCACATATGAGGGTACCTCTTGTAGATCGAAAACCGGCACTGGTGCCCATCCATGTTTACGACTACCCCTATGGCAAACTGTCGGGTATTTCTTTTTCCAATGTACGCCTCACTTTGGAAAACGTGAAAATCCCCCCTGTGCAGGGCGACTTGCTTTTCACTTACGATGGTTTTTCAGGCCCGGGTATTTTAAGCCTTTCCCGCTATGCCGCCCAAAACCAACGGTTGCTGATCAACTATTTGCCTCATATGGAGGCTTCTCAAATCTTAGTGCAATTAAAAAAAGCCGTCCACGGAAATACCAAGCAATTGCCTGGGTTTTTTCAGGATTTTTTTGACAACGCTTTACCCAAACGATTTCTGGAAGTTTTATGCAGCCGCCTTGATTTGGATCTTACTTTAAAGGCTTCCCAATTGTCCGGTACCAATTTAAAGGAAATGGTTCATCTCCTCACTGCCGACCGATTTTCCATCAGCGGTTTGGGTGGATATGGAACAGCCATGGTCACAAGTGGTGGCGTCTCTTTAAAAGAGGTCAATCTAAAGACTTTGGAATCCAAACTATGCCCCCATCTTTACTTTGCGGGGGAGGTCTTAGATGTGGATGGAGACACGGGTGGATACAATCTACAATTTGCCTTTTCTTGCGCATATTTGGTTGCCCAAAGCCTGTAAATATGGTAGAATCAAGTAACAAAATCAAAGGGAGGTTCTTATGTCAAGAAACAAAGCCGTACTCGTAATTTTAGCCTTACTGGCCATTTATTTTCTCATCCCATCCACGCCTCATGGCTTGCTTGTAAAAACCATCTTAATTCGACTGGCAACCTATGCACTTGTGGTACTGCTCATTTACGCCATCATCTCTCTCAATATGCTGAAAAAAGCCATGCGAAATTTAGCGGCGGAAGTCAGCGATGAAAATGTAGCAAGAACTGTCAAATTGCTTAGATATACCTTTGATGCCAAGAGGATGTTCGGTGTAGAAACGTTCAAATCTTTGTACAACCAGGTTAACGGTTCAAAAAAAATCACCTCTAAATCCAAGGAAGATTTTTACAACGCAATGTTGAGAAAAAAAATCAATGTGCCCTTGCCCTCTAAAGGGAAATCTTCATAAAATAGAACCCACAGGTATAAAAACTTAGTAAGCGCTAAAAGTCTTATATATTGGCCATAAAGGCCAACATATATAAGACTTTTAGCGCTTATATTTTTTTGATTCACAATGGTCAATGATTCATTTGTTTCCGAAGGCTCTCCCCATTATATTACACCGGTGAATATAATTAGCTTTATGAGAATAACAACCATGGCAATTCCTATACCCATTCCGGCAAATCAGCTCTATCTCCTTTTAATGGAGGACTATCCATCCCCTATCTCAATCTAAAGTTTCTTGGTATAAACAGCCTTTCCTTCTACCACTGTTGCTTCTATGATAAACTCCTTGATAGAATCCTGTTCTTCATATGGATCTCGATCAATAATCGTAAAATCAGCAAGTTTTCCTATCTCTATGGAACCTTTTTCATCTTCCTCATGTGCAGCATAAGCACCATTAATAGTATACATTTTAATAGCTTCTTCCAAAGAAACTCTGCGCACCATATTGGGTGCATTTGCAGCTGCATGAATGCCAAGAAGCGGATTAATTTCTGTCACTGCGCTGTCGGATCCTCCACAAATTACGCCTCCTGCTTCGATAATCTTAGGAAATGGATCAATTGCATCCGCACGTTTCCTCCCAAATACCATCTCATAAGTATCCCCTCCCGCAATTTCCGGATTGTCCCAATAATACGTAAATATAGGCTGCATTGGAAATACTAAATTTAAAGCCACACCTCTCTTTATTTGATCTGGTCTACACATTGCAAAATGTTCAATTCTATGCCGAATTCCTTTTGGATTTCCTTGTTCTCTGATGACTCTTTCATATACAGATAAAAGTTGTTCTATGGCTCTGTCTCCAAGACAGTGCATGGCAACCTGAAGACCGGCTTTATGCGCTTTTGAAACAAATTTATAAACATCTTCGTCCGACCAATATAGTACACCGTTTGTGTCGGGCATATGATTATAATTTTCAGCAATAGCCATGGTTCCCTCAAATCCAGTTCCATCCAATGTCAAACACCCACCGATTCGAGGTAATCCCAGGGCTTTTGCTAAATTTACATTAGTATTTTGAAAATAATTTACAACATGAATGGGCAGTGACTCCTTCATATTAAGCCACATAAAAAAATCCCGATTCTCTTCAACAAACATCCCATCCAGAGAATGAAGTGTTGTCACACCTCTTGAAGCTGCAAGTTTTGCACAATCTTTAACATATTTTTCAATAACTTCATCTTCTAAAAATGCAAAAGCTTTATTCATGGCTAAAAAGCTACTTTCATCAGATGTATAGGAACCAACCGGTTCACCCTTTTCGTTTTTTTCAACACCATTCATATTTGGATCAATATGAAGAAGTTCCATTGCTTTTGTATTAACTGCTACAC
>JAVVUJ010000024.1:6131-21264 GCA_036653195.1 Anaerovorax sp.
AGCGTAACATAGGCAATCATAAGGGGATGATTTCCGGAAATTGTGTCCAACTCCCACCGTGTCGGTGCTCTTCCTTCTGAAAGTGTTAAAATATTCATTCCTACGCCGAATATCCATTTGTTACTGTTTCCTGTATCTTTAACTTCCACATCCATGATATCCATAACCTCTTGAACATTGGTCGCTATGGATACATCCACCGAATTTAAACCCCAACCGGTTACAGTTCCATGCGCATGACTATCTATGAAACCCGGCAATAAAGTTTTTCCTTTTAAATCAATAATTTTAGCTGCTTTTCCTGTAGGAGGAACACCCGTTCCGATTGTGGTGATTCTCCCGCCTGTCTCACCTACCCACTCTGCTTTTGGCAATGCCGGATCTACCGTAATAATATTCCCGTTGATGTAAATACTATCTAATTTCATAACAGTCCCCTTTCATTTCATCATAAATTTAATTAAAGTGGTTATATGGTACTTTAAAGCAATTGTTATGCCAATATTATGAATATTCGTTTTTCAACCTTTGCGTTGACGGCATGTCTTTTACTACAGACATATTTTCGTTACTTAATTTCTTTGAAACTCAATAACAATGGGAATCAGCCTTAACAAGCGCCGTTCTTTTAAAAGGACAGCCGTCTTTATTAAAAGACAGTTGTTCTATAAATTTCTACCATATATCTCCTTTAAAATATGAGAACCTATTATTTTAAACAATCTAATATGATTTCTATATACTATAAAACATCCCCCGGCGTAGCCGGGGGATGTTTCTCTGTAAATATTCTGATTTCCCTGTATCTGATGAACGCCATTTATTTGATTTATGGCACATACAGCGTCCTCAGCAATCCAAGATTGCAATATTTGAATCCATAGAATCTACCAAGACAAAATAATCCATCTCTCTCTCATCTCTGCACTGCACCAAATAGAAGAGTTTGTGGAAATATTCTATGTCCTCTACTTGAATTTGCGGTGTGTGCAAAATTTTCATCTTGCCCACGAAGATTTTCATAACATAATCGTGTCCGATTCCATCTAAAGTCTTTTCCTCTATTTGTGAGGGGATTGCCATAATGTCATCAATTTCCAAGTCAACAAAGGTAGGCTTTCCCTGCCCAACAGCCGGTCTGCCGTGTACCATATCCACATTGCACATCATCTTTCTGTCAAATTTCTTCAACATACCTTTGCTCTTCATGGTAATGCCATAGATGATTTTTGCAAAGGGATAATAGACACGATCCACTTTTATAATGTCAATTTTAGAATCTCTGCCCTGTAAAGTGTCTCTGATTTGTTCTTCGGAAAGTGTATCCATTAAGGTCTTAATGATCATGATAAACTAAATCCTCTCGCTTGCATATAATCCGTTGATAAAATATGATTTGAAACCGCTTTCCCTTCTGTAGCCAATGTTTTGCAGTTGGCTTTTTCAAGTTTCGGGGAAATTCTAGCATTCTTACCGGAAGCGCGATCCATCATAACGATCATATCCGGTGTTGTTTTCTGACCAAACTGACTTCCGACAAACATAGCGATGGATGATACAACAGCACCTGTAAAGAATGCAGAATCACCGCCGCCCATAGCTGTCATAACAAAGTTGGTTCCACCGCCTAGAACCATAGATGCAATGGCACCTGTAGCGTTGGCTTTTTTCCACCAAATGGCACAGAAGAAGGCCGGCATAAAGGCACAAGCCATAACACCAAAAGCGAAGATAACCAGTTTGAACACGCCTGGAGGATTGGCAATGGCGATGATTACACCCACTACAGCCACTGCAAAGATCATCAATCTGGACATGAATACGATTTGCTTGTCTGTAGCATCTGGCTTTAACCATCTCTTGTATAAGTCGATAGACATAACGGTTCCCGTCAACAACAGCAATGCGGCTACTGTACTCATAATAGCTGACATAATGGCCGTCAGCACTACCGCAGCAATAACGCCTGGGAACATCATAAAGGCCAATTCAGGAATAACCATTTCCGCATCTGCCATACTTGCAAATTCAGGAAGCAAGATAATTCCGCAAAGTCCCAATATGTATGGTGAGAATATAAACAGCTGATTCCAAATCGTTGCATAAATCAATGTGGTCTTTGCAGCTTTCGGACTTTCCATAGCCATATGTTTAATGACTACGTGAGGCAATCCAACATACCCGATTAGGTAAATTAAGACGGCACTGGCAATGACACCCCAAGCACCTTGGTACTGTAAATCTCTACCCCAAACGCTTAAGTAAGTAGGATCAATTGCCGCCAGCTTTGTATTAAGGGCTGTCAATCCACCGATTTCTTTTATAGAAAGTATCAAGACACCCACAACCGCAGATACCATGATAATCCCTTGAATCACGTCTGTCCAGGCAACTGCGAAATAGCCACCGATAAAGGTATATAGCATGATAACCGTTACGCCCACGATAATCGCCGGTGCAAAGGGAACGTCAAAGAGCAGTGCAATGGTCTTTCCTGCTGCTAAGAACTGTGCCAAAATATATCCGGCCAGACCGAAGATACAGATGGCCGCCGCTATGGCCTTTACAGCTTTTGAATTGTTATACCGTTTCTCTAAATATTCAATGGGAGAAATACAGTCTAAAAGCTGAGAAAGTCTTCTCATTCTTCTACCCATTACAGCAATATTTACAATACCGCCGCCTGCATCACCTACTGCGTAGAAGATGGCAAACCAACCTACTGTATAAGCCAGGGATGGTCCACCCATAAACATGTATCCACTCATGGCTGTAGTCTGAAGGGTTAAAGCTGTAATAAAAGGTCCCATGGATCTTCCGCCCAATAAGTAGTCTTCTGAACTTTTGGCTCTCTTTTGCCAGTACAACCCAATTCCGATCATAAAGACAAAGTATATAACCAGTACAATAATTTCAACTCTCATTTTTTAACCATCCCCCTTTCAAATTCACTGTCATCTGTGACTGCATCCTGTTTGGCCATGAAGTAATAAATAATCAAAGCTACCGTCATAAAGGTAACAGGCCAACTAAGAAATGCGAAGAATGATATAATTGGCATTCCAAATACTGTCATTTTGTTTTCTCCTTCCGTTTCAGTCTCTCATTAAAAAAAAATTGCTTTGGACACTCATTGGATCCAAAACAATTGTATGACAATTCTGTTAATAATGCTATAGGGTAAGCGGTTATTTATGCAGGGTTTATACATATTTAAGTTTTCCTTAACTTTGTTTAATCTTTAACAGGTTAGGTGCGATTTCGGTAGGTTTCCCTATATAAAACGATCTTATCCGCCACTGCTTTTTCGGGTTTTAACAGAAGACTGAGCACAATAAATACACCACTATTTAAAAGCAACCCTAACACGCAGCTGTAGGCCGTATTGAATTCCATGACAAAGCTAAAGAAAAGAACCGATAAAACACCACACAAAAGACCACAGATTGCTGCCTTTGCATTGGAACGTTTCCAGAAGAAAGCACCTATGGTCGCTACAGCAATTTGTGATACACCGCCAAACCCTAAAATACCCGTTTCCATGATGATCGTAGGGTGTTTCAACAATAGTAAATAAGCAGTGGCTGAAATAATAACCACAGCAATCTTTGCAATGTTAAATAACTGCTTATCCGTGGCTTTTCCATTGATGTACCGTTTATGAATATCGATGGTGTATATGGTAGCTAAGGCATGAATCAGGGAATTTGCAGAAGATAAGGCCGCCGCTGCAATGCCACAGAATAAAATCATAGCAAAAAACATATTGCCTGATTTTATGAGAAGCATGGGAATCAACCGATCCGCCTGGGCTATATTGGGTGCCAACAAAATGCCTGCACTTCCTGCCAACATGGGGCCAATACATTGAATGGCCATTAAGGTGATTAAGACAGGCATGGCATTAAAAGTTCTTTCTTTCTCAACTGCATAGGCACGAATCCACATTTGCGGTCCCATCAAAACCCCTAGGGGTACAGATATAAATAGACAAATCCATAACAGAGGACCGGCATCTCCTTGGGGACCCGGCAATGTTACATTTTTCACATTCAAATCAATGATTTCATTGAAAACATAGGCTGTACCACCGGCTTCCTCTGCCAAATAAAAACCAATATACACCATGGATAAAAATAAACAGATGGCATAGAACACGTCGGCCATTGCAACCGCTCGCAAGCCTCCCGCCCATAAATAAATGACGATGATGGCATAAAACAACATGCCACTGACCCGCCATGGGATAACCCCCTGGGTGGCAATTTCAATGAGATAAGCACCGCCGGAAAGTTGTATTTGCAGATAAGGAAAGGTAAATACCATAAGCACGATTACCACCAATAAAGACAAGGTCTTGGATCCGTAAATATCAGTAAAAAAATTGGTGGGCGTAATATATTTGTTCCGCTTCCCATAAAACCACATTTTTTTTCCAATATAAAAAAATCCAACACCAAAAAGCGCATCCCAAGCAATGGCGGTGGTATAAACAGGACCACTTTCATAAAAATAAGTGGTAGCCCCCAGAAATGCAAAAATGCTCATCCATGTGGCATATACGGTAAAAAAGGTCATGGCAGTAGACATGGTTCGGCTCTGTAAAAAAAAGTCTTCTGCTGTAGGGAAGGCTTTTTTTCTGGCCAATTCCGCCAAAATCAGCGGAAACATAATGAATAAAAATACAGTCAGCAAGCTTAAATTATTATTTGTCATCCTAGCCTCAATTTTCAAAATACTTGTAACCAATTAAGTTGATTATAGCATAGCTTTCTTATATAATAAATATAAGTTTTCCCTACGCAGCTATCCTTGGGAGGTTTTCAATGCAATTATCCATCGTCATCATCAGTTTTGTCGTTTTTACATTGCTGGTATCATTTTTTTATTTTCACCTGTCCTCTAAAAACAAGGAACGCTATACAAAGTTTTGGGGCTTGGCTTGGATTTCCTATTCTTTTAGCCTGTTATTTCTCATCTTATCCATCAGCTATGGAAGCCTTCCCTTTCTTGAATTCAGAAAAATATTTGACATGTACAATATTCTGTTTTTGCTCTTTGGCGCGTATACATTTATGCATTTGCAAGTACCCAGCTTTTGGTATCGTTTCTCCTTATATTTGTCCATCTGGCTTTGCATTGGAGCTTACTACCGTTTTGATGTGATCTCTATTTATATTCCCATCGCCTTTTTTCAAATCATTGCCACCGTTATTCTCTGTTATACCATTTACCGCTATTGGCAACTGTCTGTTTTCGGAAAAGCACTGTCCATTGTCGTCTTTACACTATGGGGATTGGGAAAATCCATGCTGTCTTTTGCCGAACTTTACTATAATGATGTGTTACTCCTCTATTTGTCGGAAATCGTTTTCTCCAACTTGCTCTGCTTCTGTATTTTCATCATTTATTTGCAAAAAGTACAGAACCAATCGGCTTCCGGAGAAAAATTGTATCACATGATTGCCGAAAATGCGGCGGATGTTATTTTCTATTATTCCCTAAAACCCCGTCCGGCCTTTACCTATATTACCCCTTCTGTGGAATCTTTGACAGGCTATGCTGCAGCGGAATTTTATCGTGATCCAAAATTTTATCTAAACATTGCAGATCCGTCAGATTTTCACGTAATTACAAGCATTTTCAACGGGATTGATTCCGGCAATACCACACAAATTGTCAAGTTACTCACAAAAGACAGTGGCACCAGATGGGCAGAATTTCACAATAAGTTGGTCTATGAAGACGGAACACCTGTGGCTATTGAAAGTTTTGTCCGTGACATTACGTTAATGAAAGATGCGGAAGAACAACTGATTACATCCAAGCAATCCCGTGATTTGTTGTTATCTTATATTTCTCACGAATTAAAAACACCGGTTTCCTCAATTTTAGGCTATGTTAACGGAATGCTTGATGGTATAATTGTAGATGAAGAGGAAAAAAAGCATGCATTACAGATTATTTCTTCCAAAACCATGACATTAGAAAGGCTTATCGAAGATCTCTTTCTCCTCTCAAAATTGGAAACCAATAAATTTTCTTTTACCTTTACAGAAATTTCAGCAGAGGAACTCTGCCGCAGTATTGTTGATAAAAACATATTTGATATAGAATCTTCACAGATTCAGACAGAACTTCTAGTGGATTGGTCAGAATTAAGCGATATTTTTGTCATTGCAGATACGGTACGCATCAATCAGGTTTTTTCTAACATTGTCTACAATGCCATCAAATACACCGCTATTGGTGGAACAATTACCATACGTTTTTACTTGGATCCGGACAACAATTTTCTGTGTACTGACATCTCAGACACAGGATCCGGCATTCCAAGTAAAGATTTGCCTTTTATTTTTGATCGATTTTTTAAATCCGTTTCCCCTGCATCTCCCCTTCAACCAACAGGAAGCGGTTTGGGTTTAACTCTTTCAAAACAAATTATTGAAGGCCATGGCGGACAAATTCATGCTTCCAGTATTTTAAATCAAGGAAGTATATTCACTTTTTCAATCCCTATATTTACTGAATGACGAAAGGATGCTACATATGCCAAAAGAAAAAATTCTCATTGTTGATGATGAACAGCCCATTAATGCATTGATTTCCTCCTATCTGGAAAAAGAAGGATTTCTGTCTTTTTCTGCGTTTTCCGGCAAAGAGGCGCTTCAGTTATTTAAAGAAACCTCTCCTGATTTGGTTATTTTAGACATGATGCTTCCTGATATTGAAGGCATCGACGTCTGTTTGGAATTGCGAAAAACTTCCAATGTGCCCATCTTATTTTTAAGCTGTAAAGGAGAGGAAATCGACAAAATTGTTGCCCTGTCCGTAGGGGGTGACGATTATATCACCAAGCCATTTTTACCCGGTGAACTCATTGCAAGGATCAAAGCCAATCTGCGTAGGAACAGTCTTCGCGAATCTCAAGAAACGGAAAGTCCCTCCCTCTATAAATTCCCCGGCCTGACCATTGACACAGAGGAGCGGGAAATTTTTGTAGATGGTAGCCCTGTTTCTCTGTTACATAAAGAATTTGAAATTTTAAAACTTTTTGTGGAAAACCCAAAAAGAATTTTCAGCGCCATACAAATTTTTGAATCTGTATGGAAAACCACCTGCTTAGACGGGGATGCACGGACTGTCATGGTTTATATCAGCACCTTGCGAAAAAAAATAGAGACCAACCCCAGCAATCCAAAATATATTGCCAGCGTTCGTGGTCTCGGTTATAAATTAAACTATCGAAATTTTAAGTAATTTTTTTCTTTTTTACAGGTCTTCCCCAATTGACTTTATAGGCATAAAAAAACAAAACGCACATATACATCCAACAGCAAATCATATAGCCATAGATAAAGGGTAACCCAAATATCTTTGGCTCTATTTTATGTTGTATGAAAAATATGCCCGGAAATTCCATGGCACCAAACCCAAACAAGGTTAACAACAACAGCACCCATGATTTTTTTGACATCTTTGCCATAAACACAACCTCCCACTTCAATCAATCCTCAACCCAGTATCCCATAAATATCTTTAATTTTATGGGATACTCCCACATGTGCCTTTTCAGCCCAAGGCTGAAATTCTGGCACGCCACTCCAAACGGATACCAACCACTTCTGATTATTGTACCATACTTTTCAAATTTCATCTTTTCTTTTGTATTTTTACCATGATTATTTTATATTTTTTCTCCCATTTTTTTTTAATTTTCCTATTGACAGATTTCCATATAACGAGTATATTGTGTATATCGTATATATACAATATTTTAATTCGTGTTATTGAAACATAACACTGCAGCTGCAAAAGAGGTAAGGATATGGATATTATCATTGGCAATTCAAGTGGCAAACCCATCTATGAACAAATTACAAATCAAATAAAAGGACTGATTCTCAAGGAAACTTTAGCTCCGGGTGACGCCCTTCCCTCTATGAGACTTTTAGCAAAAGAACTGCGCATCAGTGTCATTACAACAAAACGTGCCTATGAAGAGTTGGAACGGGAAGGATTTATAGAAACCATACCCGGAAAAGGCAGCTTTGTGGCAAAAAAAAATTTAGAGTTTATGAGGGAAGAGCAGCTGCGCATCATAGAGGATTATTTGGAGAAAGCGGTCTGTAAGGCTAAAAGCACCGGTATTCCCTATGAAGAATTGGCAAAAATACTACAGCTTTTATATTAATATGACACACCACCTTAAGAATATCCGGTATCAAAAGCTTCCTATACCAAAATGATCCTGTGCCAAACGTCCCCTATACTAAAAATATCCTGTGCCAATATAGAAAAAATGGAGTGAAGAAAATGGAAACACAAAATGCAATTGAAATACATGGCGTATGCAAAGATTATACAAATTTCCAACTAAAAGACATCTCTTTTCAGGTACCCAGCGGATCGATTATGGGTATCATCGGTGAAAACGGTGCCGGAAAAACCACCACTATTAAGCTGATTTTAAACAGTATCACCAAAAGTGCGGGGTCAATCAAAGTTTTCGGTCTGGATCACGTAAACGATGAAAAACAAATTAAAAGGGATATTGGTGTTGTTCTGGACGAAAGTTATTTTCATGAATCCTTAAAACCTATGGAAATTGCCAAGATACTGAGTAAACTTTACACCAACTGGGATCATCCTTTATTTTCCCACTATTTAAAGACCTTTCGCATTCCTAACAACACGGTAAAGCAATTATCCAGAGGCACCAAAATGAAGCTTTCTTTGGCTACAGCTCTTTCCCATCACCCTAAGCTTCTGATTTTAGATGAAGCCACCGGCGGGTTGGACCCTGTGGTAAGAAACGAAATACTGGATATCTTTTTAGACTTTATTCAGGATGAAACCCATTCTATTTTAATTTCCTCTCATATTACAGGGGATTTGGAAAAAATCGCAGACTACATTACCTTTATCCATGAGGGCACCTTGGTTCTTTCAGAACCTACAGATGTGTTACTCTCCACTTATGGGCTTCTCCTCTGTGGTTCTTCTCAATATGATTCCATAGAGAAAAAGGATATATTGGAAAGAATGCCTTCGGCTATGAAGTCCTTGTAAAAAATAAGCAAGCTATGAAATTAAAATATCCGGACTGCACCATGGACGCCCCTAACTTAGAAACTTTGATGACTTTATACAAGAAAGAAGGAAAATAATTATGTATGCTTTACTTTTAAAAGACCTCTATTGTCTGAAATCCTATGGAAAAAGCGTAGCCATTATGCTGGTCATGTTTGGGGTCATCTCCCTTAATATGGAAAATCCTGCAGCCTATATAGGTGGTTTTTTCTCCTTATGGTTTGTCATGATGGGTATCGCTACATTCAACTACGATGATGTTGCCAAATGGGATCACTATGCCCGCTCTCTACCCCTTCAGAGAAAAGAAATTGTAAAGAGCAAATATATGCTCATGGTTCTCTGTTGCTCTTTTGGTGTCATCATTGCCGCAGTTTTAGGATTTATCATCATGCTCTTTAAACCCGACCCATTTCTCCTTGGAGAACAAGCACTGTACTCGGTGGAATTTTTATCCCTGTCCCTTTTATTTGCCGGTTTGCTTCTTCCTTTAATTTTCAAGTTTGGTGCAGAAAAAGCAAGATTGCTCATCGTTGGGATTGTCCTACTGCCTTTTGCCATCTTGATGCTCGTCTCCAAATTGGGTTTCATGCCTGAGAAATCAACGGTCCTTTTCATGTTAGGCGGTCTGCCAATTGTAGCAATCCTCCTCTTTATTCTTTCCTATTTTATATCTGTTTCCATCTATGGAAACAAGGATATTTAAAAAGAACAGCCACCCATGAAACCCATAGTTTTCTTTACACAACAAAACCGCCTAAAATTTCAGTTTAGGCGGTTTTTACAGTAGAGAAACTTCATTTGCCAAGCCCTACTCTGATTCGTCTTCATCTCCGGTTCCGATTAACTCCATCAATTCTTCTTCTGTCAGACTATCAAAATCCACAGACTCCCCATCCAAAGGCACGGTTAAAATAATATTTTTCGCATCCTCTAAAGCCTGTTCCGGTACATAAATTTCGATGGGGTACGCACTGTTAGAGCCCATGAACACTTCCAGAAAATTGGAAGCCCCTTGGTATTTTTTTACACAAGGAATCTGTTCACTGCGCAGTTTTGATTCTAAAATATCCGCATCAATACTGTTCTTTGCCGTACATAAATATACGCCGTCTCGCCAGGTTTCTTTTTCCTTTACGCCAATCATACCGATCCTCACTTTCAAATCTACCATTTCAAAGAGATTGCTTGCTACGAGTCTTTCCAATTTCTCCGGCTTTTCACGCCGTTACATAAAGTCTGGGGGCTGCTAAACTTGCTTGGTTTTGATTTCCTCCGTCAACTTTGCAATAAATCCATCTACATCCATGGCACCCAATTCCCCTTCTTTGCTGGATCTCACCTGCAACTGACCTGAATTGACTTCCTTTTCTCCAATAACGCAGATATAGGACACCCGCTCATTTCGGGCTTCTCTGATTTTATAGCCGATTTTCTCATTTCGCACATCCACCTCAACACGAAGGCCGGCTTCTGTTAATTTCTTTCCCAATTCCTGGGCATAGTCTGCAAATTTTTCGGTCACCGTCAGTAATTTAACTTGTACCGGCGCAATCCATAGAGGAAATTTTCCCGCAAAATGCTCAATTAAAATACCAATAAACCGTTCAATGCTACCAAAGATCACACGGTGAATCATAATCGGCCTATGTTTTTCCCCATCACTGCCTATATAGGTCAAGTCAAATCTCTGGGGCATCTGTGAATCCAGTTGTATGGTTCCACACTGCCAAGTTCTGCCTAAGGAATCTTCTAAATGGAAGTCCAATTTGGGGCCGTAAAAAGCACCATCTCCTTCATTGATCACATAAGGCAAACCTTTGCTGTCCATAGCTTCTTTTAAAGCACCCGTGGTCAATTCCCATTCTTCGTCTGTACCCATAGCATCCTCAGGTTTTGTGGAAAGCTCTATGTGATATTTAAAGCCAAACAAGTTATATACAAAGTCAATAAAATCAATAACACCGATAATTTCGTCCTTAATTTGTTCAGGCAACATGAAAATATGGGCATCGTCCTGTGTAAAGGTTCTCACTCGCATCAAACCGTGAAGTGCCCCTGAAAGTTCATGTCTGTGCACCTGTCCCAACTCGCCAATTCGAATAGGGAAATCTCTGTAACTGTACATTTTTCGCTTGTATGCCAACATAGACCCGGGGCAGTTCATGGGTTTAATGGCATAATCGCCGTCGTCAATCTTTGTAAAATACATGTTGTTCTGATAATGATCCCAGTGTCCCGACGTATGCCATAAAGATTCGCTTAAAATAAGGGGCGTCTTAATTTCCTCATACCCTCTTGCTCTATGCTCCTGTCTCCAAAAATTCTCCAGTTCATTTCTGATAATCATGCCTTTTGGCATAAAGAATGGAAATCCGGGGCCTTCATCAAATATGGCAAACAAATCCATTTCTTTCCCGATTTTTCTATGGTCTCTCTTTTTGGCTTCTTCCAACTTTTCTATATATTCATCTAATTGTTTCTGCTTTGGAAAGGAGGTAGCATAGAGTCTTTGAAGCATTTTATTCTTTTCACTGCCTCTCCAGTATGCACCTGCTACGCTCATGATTTTTATGGCTTTTTCCGGGCCGGTCGAAGACAAGTGGGGACCTGCACATAAATCCGTAAACTCTCCTTGTTTGTAGAAAGAAATAACCGCATCTTCAGGCAGGTCATTGATTAATTCCACTTTATAGGGTTCTCCCTGCGCTTCCATAAAGGCAATGGCTTCTCCTCTTGGCAATTCAAACTTTTCAATGGCCAAATTCGCTTCAACAATTTTACGCATCTCCTTTTCAATAGCCGGAAAATCTTCCTCTGAAAATCGATGTTCTAAATCAAAATCATAATAGAATCCATTGTCAATAGCTGGGCCAATGGCCAATTTTGCTTGGGGAAATAAGCGCTTTACCCCTTGGGCTAAAATATGTGAACCCGTATGATGAAAGGTATCTTTTCCCTGTTCATCGTCAAATTTTAAAATATCCAAATGGCAGTCTTGGCTGACCCTATAGGACAAACCCTGCACGTCTCCGTCCACTACCCCTGCAACCGCTTCTTTTCCCAAGCTTTGGTTGATGGATTTTGCGATTTCCAAAATGCTGGATCCTTCCTTTGCCTGTCTGATGCTACCGTCTTTCAATGTAATATTGATCATTTTTACCTCCATATGCTACTCTTTCTTATCATCTATTCTAAATGTCCATGACATTATAATTTCTAATAGTATAATTATATGCTATACCCATGATTTGTCAATGTTATTGTATAGGCTATACCCATGATTTCTCAATGCTACCCCATAAAATTTCCACTATTCCCAAAGTTTTTCGGGATTCACACCATAAACCTGCACCACAGAAAAGAAATCCGAATTGGCAAGATCATTGGGTGTTACCAACCAACCTCCGTCTGAATCCACATCATAGCCTGCCTGAAAATAAGGATACCAAATCAAATGAGCACATTGTGTTTTTTTTACGATTTCCGGTGATTTTTCCGGGATACCTGTGAACAATCCATAGGGAACGCCTTTCATATCCTCTACTGCATATTTTGCAGCCCTTTTCCCTAAACCGTCTTCTTTGGGCCTCAGCAAAATAAAGCTGGGATATCCTGTCCATTTATCCACCCTTTGTAAAATAGAGTCTTCTCCCCATAATACAGCTTCCAACGTCTGCCCAGAATGACTATTTGCAACTATGGCAGAATGTCCGTGTCGCCAACCCATGGAATGGGTATTTTTTGTAATCAACACATCACCCTCCTGAATGTCCGGGATATCAAAAGCTGGTTT
Source organism: Anaerovorax sp. (assembly GCA_036653195.1). Lineage (GTDB taxonomy): Bacteria > Bacillota > Clostridia > Peptostreptococcales > Anaerovoracaceae > JAVVUJ01. Next base: position 19,021 of record JAVVUJ010000024.1, read on the forward strand.
CCGATTCCCGTCTTCGTCTACATTCTTTTCCTCATAGGTAATCATGCCGATTTTTTCACACACATAAGTTGGACTTCTAAAAAAATCTTCCTGATACGCCTTAAAACTTTGTCCCATTTTAGCAATTTTATCTGCAGCCGGTGGTCCCAATCCTGTCTGCTTATAGATCAGTTCATACTCTGCATCGCTGAACTGCCTTTTCTTTTCAAGATGTTCCAAACTCAACTTCTCATAATTTGGAGACCAACAGGCATTCTTTTCTGTTCTATCATAAAAATTTAATAAAAACGCAATAGCAACAATCAAAACGATTGTTGCTATCATCAGTAATTTGATGCGGAATTTACCATTCACATGTGATTTCACGGAATAAAATCCTCCTACGTAAAGTATACGTGATTTATGGTTCTTAGTCAATGGGCAGCTGGTATTTTGCCTTTCTAGTGACTTCTGTTACAGATAAAAACGGAAGCCGAAACAGATCTTTTACACCCACTTTTAACGATACGGTAACCGATGGAACGGCTTCCCGGGTGTACCCCAAAAGATCATCTTCATAGGCCAATTCGTACACAATCCTATCCCCCTGTATTTGTGCGTTTCCTCCAAGATTTTGTAATAAATACACTACATAGTCTTCCCCACTTTTGTAATTAAAAACCAATTTTCCTGTACCATAATAGGTTTCATCATAGTATAGTGCCGCCCCTGCCGCACATTCTTCCGCAGTCGCTTTTAAAAAATTTTGAATCCGCTCATATCTGCCCATATCACTTTGATACACCATAAAGGAAACGTTGATCACCAATAAAGCCATAAACACAATCAATACTTTCATATTTACCTCCATCCATTGGTATTTCCGGTTTTACTCCCTAAGTTTTTCGCTGGCTGTCCAACTTTCAATGGTATATTGTCCTCTATTTTCAGCCTCAGATATGGAAAATAACCCGCCTCCCGCCATAATTTTTTCAATGGGCACCGTCACCTTGTATCCAATTAATTCCCGTCGATCAAATTGTGAAACTCTATACTTTGGAACTTCTTGAAGTTGAACCTGTATCTGCGACGTAGGAATATTGAATTCCTTTCCAATATTTTCTACCATCCGGTTTTTAATGTCTTCTGTAAAACATCCTGCCTGCTTGGCTTCTTCTTTGGCTGCATAAACATATTCCTGTAGCATACTGATGTTTCGATTGTTTTTTTGTTCCAAGGCATATTGTGCGAGAAAAATTAATAGTATGGGCAGCACAGCCATTAAAACGATAAACTGTTTCATTTTCAATGCCCCCTCTACGGTGTCTTTTCATGCAAGATGACCTGTTGATGCCAAACCTCCTTGACTGTGCTCAAAACCGAATCTTGAGAATCACCCATGATTAAATTGAAGATGACAACGCCTAAAAGAATCATGCTGCATAAAACCATAAACTGTTTCACTTCATAACTCTTACTTGGAGATTGCAGATGTTGTGATTTTCGAAGTGGCATTGCTGGCAATGCTTTTGGCGGTATCTTCAAATCCTAACACGAATCCTGCAATTGCAACGCCTAATATAATCATAGCTACCATAACAATAATTTGTTTCATTTTTCTCTTCCTTTCATATCAATCCGTTAAAAAAGCATTTCTAACATCTCTTTTTGTTCTAAAAAATAACCTACATATACAAAGTTTAACATGATGAAAACAAGATTGACGACTACCGGCAGGTAGATCAGATCGCTGATGAGTTCATCTTTTTTCTTTTGATTGGTCAGCCTCACCTCCTTTATGGTTTTTTGATAGGAAAGTAACGTTTCTGTTAATTCTTCCGGATTAATCTCATCCCATTGAACTAACAAAGTGCCAAAATTTTTTCCCATGATGGTTCCCACGTCAGCCCCAAAAACTTCCATGGCCGTTTCTCTTTTATTAATGCGCAGCAAACTTAACATTTTCAGATAAATAGGCTGTAGAAGCCCTTCCTGCTCTGCTAATTTGCTGATAATAAAGTCCGAACCCACTTTTTTTCCCTTGCCTATGACAATCAAATTTCGAAGATAAGCAATAGATTCATAAATTTCCTTTTCCATGATTTCTTTTTCATGATTCTGCACCAAGGTTAACCCTCGAATTTTGCCTTTTAACTTCTCCGGTTCAATTAGAATCGTGTTTCGAAGATTCCTACTCCACCTATCTCCCCGGCAGTTTTTTATGATTAAGATTCCCACTAGGAATAGAAGGAGCAACCCCATGGG
>JAVVUJ010000025.1:0-21076 GCA_036653195.1 Anaerovorax sp.
GCATTTGTGGTCTAATAACCTCTGCAAGGTTATTATACGTTTTGAGTGGCGTGCCAGAATTTCAGCCTTGGGGCTGAAAAGGCACATGCCGGATTATCCCAAAATGCGTTGCATTTGTGGTCTAATAACCTGTGAATCATAGGGTAAATAAAGAAGGGAAACAAAAGAACATGGGATTTATGGAAAAAATCTTCGGGGACTTAAATGTTAAAGAAGTGAAAAAAGTAGAAAAAATAGCAGATCAGATTGTCCTGCTAGACAAGGAAATGCAGGGGATGACAGATGATCAGCTGAAGGGCAAGACTGTAGAATTTAAAGAGAGACTAGCCAATGGTGAAACATTGGATGATATTTTAGTAGAAGCCTTTGCTGTTTGTAGAGAGGCCGCATGGAGAAGCTTGGGAATGAAGCACTTTAAAGTCCAGCTGATCGGTGGTATTGTTCTTCATCAGGGCAGAATATCAGAGATGAAGACCGGTGAAGGTAAGACTTTGGTGGCAACCTTGGCGGCATACTTAAATGCTTTAGACGGAAACGGTGTCCACGTGATTACAGTCAATGATTACTTGGCAAAGCGTGATATGGAGTGGATGGGAAAACTGTATACATTCTTGGGATTGACAGTGGGATGTGTCATTCATGGCATTACAAATGAAGTGCGAAAAGCCGCTTATCTGGCAGATATTACTTATGGAACCAACAACGAATTTGGGTTTGATTACCTAAGAGACAATATGATTATCTACAAAGAAGAAAAGACACAGCGTGGCTTGAATTTTGCCATCGTGGATGAAGTGGATAGTATTTTGATCGATGAAGCGAGAACGCCGTTGATTATTTCAGGACAGGGAGAGAAATCTACAGATTTATATGGAATTGCCGATAAATTTGTGAGAACTTTTAGAATAGAAGAACATTATACGGTTGATGAAAAAGATAAGACCGTGTCGCTGACCGAAGAAGGCGTGGATCAATGCGAAAAATATTTTAAGATTGAAAACTTTTCTGATCCGGAAAACATGGAAATCAATCATCACATTATGCAGGCATTAAAGGCCAATAATATTATGAAAAGAGATGTGGACTATATTGTAAAAGATGGAGAAGTGGTTATAGTTGATGAATTTACCGGTCGCCTTATGTTTGGACGAAGGTACAGTGACGGGTTGCATCAGGCTATTGAAGCCAAGGAAGGCATGAACGTTCGGCAGGAATCCAAGACATTGGCTACCATTACATTGCAAAACTACTTTAGAATGTACAATAAATTAGCGGGCATGACGGGTACGGCCAGAACAGAGGAACAAGAGTTCAGAGATATTTACAACATGGATGTAGTGGAAATTCCAACCAATATGCCCATTGCAAGACAAGACTTTGATGATTCTATTTATGGCACAGAAAAAGGAAAGTTTACGGCCATTGCCAATCAAATTGAGGAATGCCACAAGACAGGACAGCCTGTGTTGGTGGGTACTATTTCAATTGAACGATCTGAAATTATCAGTACTATTTTGAAAAAACGAGGCGTTAACCATAAAGTTTTGAATGCAAAACAGCACGATAAGGAAGCCGAAATTGTGGCAGAAGCCGGACGATTGAACGCCGTGACCATTGCCACCAATATGGCAGGACGTGGTACGGACATTATCCTTGGCGGAAATCCGGAATTTGAAGCGAAGCGAGAGATGCGAAAGCTGGACTTTGATGAAAATGCCATTTCTTATGCATCCAGTTTTGTTCCTTTGGAAGACCCGGAACTGATTAAAGCAAGGGACGTGTATAGCCAGTTGCTTACAAAATACAAAGAGGAGAGAGCCGATGAACAGAAAAAGGTTATTGAAGTAGGCGGATTGCATATTATAGGCACTGAACGTCACGAATCTCGTCGAATCGATAATCAGTTGAGAGGTCGTGCAGGACGTCAGGGAGACCCGGGTTCTACACAGTTTTTCATTTCTTTGGAAGATGAATTGATGCGGTTGTTTGGAGGCGAACGCATTCAAGGCATTGTTGGCAAACTGGGTGTAGAGGAAGATGAACCCATTGAAGCCAATATGCTGACTAAATCTATTGAAAATGCCCAAAAACGTGTGGAGGGCAGAAACTTCTCTGTGAGAAAATATGTACTCCAATACGATGACGTGATGAACAAGCAGAGAGGCATTATTTATAAAGAAAGACAGAGCGTTTTAGAGGGAGAAGATCTTCGAGGACATATTATGTCTATGGCACAAGAACTTATTGACGAATGTGTAGATCCCATTGTTGTAGGGTCTAAGTATGCAGAGGAGTGGGATCTTGGGGCCTTAGAAGCTTCTTTGAAAAAAGTTTGCGGTACCTTTGACTCCTTTGGCTATACAGAAGATCAAATTCCGGGATTGAGTGCAAATGAACTAAAAGAAGATGCCATGGAGAAATTTGAAGAAATTTACCAAGCCAAAGAAGAAGAAATTGGCGAAGAACGAATGCGTGAATTGGAGCGAATGATTTTAATCAGAGTCGTAGACAATAAATGGATGGATCATATTGATGCTATGGATCAGTTGCGACACGGTATCGGACTGCGTGCTTTGGGACAGCAGGATCCTGCCATGGCGTATTCTGCAGAAGGCTTTGACATGTTTGAACTAATGATTAAAGCCATTAAGGAAGATACGGTAAAGTTCTGCTTTAACGTGACCATTCAGACGAACACGGAGAGAAAACAGATTTTAGGCTCAGGGCAGGAGAAAAAAGATGATTTTGACGATGATGGAAAGGGAGAGTCCGTTCCGTCGGCGGTCAACGTACCGGAACGTGAAAAGAAACAGGTACCCATTGTCAGAGAAGGGGAAAAAATAGGACGAAATGATCCTTGCCCATGCGGGTCGGGAAAGAAGTACAAGAATTGCTGTGGTGCAAATCAATAGATGGGGATAGACGTGTGAAAGATTCTTTCACACGTTAGCCTATTGACCTATATAAAGAAAAAAATAAAAAGAGAGGGATTGGCAATGGTAGAATTGGATCAGATCAAGTATGAGTTACCGGATGCACATAAAAATTTAACAGAATTGGGTGACTCTCTTTGACTTGCCGGAAACGGTAAATCAGCTGGAAAAAATTAATAAACAAACAGAAGAAGCGTCTTTTTGGGATGATCATCAAGAGGCGCAGAAATTGCTGAAAGAAAAAAAAGCGTTGGAAAGCAAGGTAGACGAATATAAAAATTTGGAAAATCAGCTGGAAGACATTGAAGTGTTAATGGAGATGGCAGAAGAAGAAAATGACGATAGTTTGGTGAAGGAAATACAAGCCGGCTATGATGCGTATTTGGAGAAGGTGGAAAGTCTGAAATTGAGGACTCTATTAAGTGGAGAATACGACAAAAATAATGCCATCGTTTCCGTTCATGCCGGCTCAGGTGGAACCGATGCCCAAGACTGGGCAGAAATGTTGCTGAGGATGTATACACGGTGGAGCGAATCAAAAAAATACAAGGTAAAAATTTTGGATTATCAAAATGCAGATGAAGGCGGCATTAAGGGGGCGACCCTTTTGATAGAAGGAGAAAATGCCTATGGGTATTTGAAAAATGAGAAGGGCGTACATCGTGTTGTGCGAATTTCACCTTTTGATTCTTCGGGAAGAAGGCACACTTCTTTTGCATCCTTAGATGTGATGCCGGAAATTGATGATGACATTCAGATTGAAATCAACCCGGACGATTTAAGAATTGATACATTCAGATCCAGCGGAGCAGGCGGGCAGCATGTTAATAAGACGGATTCTGCCATTCGAATTACCCATATTCCCACCAATATTGTGGTCTCTTGTCAAAATGAACGCTCCCAGCATCAGAATAAAGAAGTGGCCATGAAAGTATTGACCTCTAAACTTTTAGAACTGGCCAACGAGGAACACAAGGCCGATCTTGATGAATTGGCGGGCGATTACAGCCAAATTACCTGGGGCAGTCAAATTCGTTCCTATGTATTTCATCCATACTCTTTAGTAAAAGATCACCGCACCAATGCAGAAGTGGGGAACGTATGGGCTGTTATGGATGGTGAATTGGATTACCTAATTAATGAAAAATTAAAGATGAAGGATGAATAATAAGATGGATATAATAGCAAAACTGGCGCAAACCTTTCAATTGAAAGTGTCTCAGGTAGAAAGTACCGTACAGCTTATTGATGATGGAAATACCATTCCATTTATCGCTCGGTACAGAAAAGAGGTGACGGGAGAACTGTCCGATGTGATTCTTCGTGACCTAGATGAAAAACTCACCTATCTTCGAAATTTAGAAGCGAGAAAAGAAGAAGTATTACGCTTAATAGAAGAACAGGGGAAGTTGACAGAGGATTTGAAAGAGAAGATTACAGAGGCCGAAGTTCTTCAAAGAGTAGAGGATCTATATAAGCCTTATAAGCAAAAGAAATCCACCAGAGCATCCAAAGCCAAAGAAAGAGGATTGGAACCTTTGGCAGACATTATTTGGGCTATGGACTTAGAAAAGGGAACCCTTGAGGAGGTGGGAACGCCGTTTATAAACGAAGAAAAAGGGGTCTTAACTTGGGAGCAGGCCATAGCCGGCGGTGCAGATATTATCGCTGAAATGATCGCCGACGACCCGGACTTTACCGCTCTTGTGAGAGAAAAGACATTTAGATTGGGAAAGCTGGTTTCGGAAGGGGTAGACAAAGAAGAGCAGACTGTTTTTGAGATGTATTACGAATATGAAGAGGCGATACATAAAATTCCCGATCACAGGGTTTTGGCATTAAACCGTGGAGAAAAAGAGAAAAAATTGAAGGTAAAGGTGAAGGCACCCGTTGAAAATATTGTAGAAATCTTAAAGAAACGATGTGTCGTTAATGAACGATCCATCTTTACGGAGTTGGTTCAAAATACGGTAGAGGATGCCTATAAGAGACTGCTTGCCCCTTCTATTGAAAGGGACTTGAGGAATACGCTTACGGAGCGTGCTGAAAAAGAGGCCGTCAAAGTATTTGCTAAAAATACAGAAAAATTGCTCATGGTTCCTCCTGTGAAAGGTGCCAGAATTATCAGCATTGATCCCGGTTATCGAACAGGCTGCAAAGTAGCGGTATTGGACGAAACGGGAAAATTAGTTTCCTATACCACCATTTATCCTACCATGCCCAGAAATGATGTGGCAGGAACAGAGAGGACGCTGAAAGGCCTTGTGGAGAAATATGGAGCCAATGTCATCGTTATCGGAAACGGAACGGCCTCCAGAGAGACGGAATTGGTGGTTGCCGATTTTATCAAGAAAAACAACTTGGATGTGAGTTACACCATTGTCAATGAAGCGGGGGCATCCGTCTATTCGGCTTCCAAGATTGCAACAGAAGAATATCCTGATTTGGATGTGACCACAAGGGGTGCCATGTCCATTGGAAGAAGACTGCAAGATCCTTTGGCAGAGTTGGTGAAAATTTCTCCCAAACATATTGGCGTAGGACAATATCAACACGACATTAACCAAGGACTTTTAGATGGTGCACTGACCAATGTGGTGGAAGATTGTGTAAACCGAGTGGGGGTGGATTTAAATACGGCATCGCCATCACTGCTTTCTTATATTGCGGGCATTAATGGAACCATCGCCAAAAATATTGTGGCTTACAGAGAGGAACAAGGGCGTTTTAACGACCGAAAACAATTAAAAAAAGTTGCCAAGTTAGGTGAAAAAACCTACAAACAATGTGCCGGGTTTATGCGTATTGCAGAGGGGAAAAATCCTTTAGACAGTACTTCTGTCCATCCGGAATCCTATGGAGCCGCAGAGGCCATGCTGAAAAAGTTGGACATTGGGAAAGAAGAGATTGGAAAAGGAGGTGTAAAGCAACTGGATGAAAAAATAACTCTTCATTACCCAAATGAAAAGGGCAGTCTTTCTAAAAGTATGGAAGCTATGGCGGAGGATTTGCAAATTGGCGTGATTACATTGAGTGACATCATCGGTGAAATGAAAAAGCCGGCCAGAGACCCCAGAGAGGATGCACCACCGGTTATTTTTAGAAACGATGTACTCAGCTTTGAAGATTTAAAGGTGGATATGGAACTCACCGGCACGGTAAGAAACGTGGTAGATTTTGGCGCATTTGTAGATATTGGCGTTAAAAATGACGGCCTTGTGCACATTTCTCAAATTAGTAATAAATTCATCAAACACCCTATGGATGCAGTGAGCGTGGGCGATACGGTGAAAGTGAAAATTCTAAGTATCGACTACGATAAACAGAAAATTTCTCTGACAATGAAACTCAATTAAGCAGAGGGGCATTGTATACAGTATTAATGGGATGAAGAACTTGTAAACCTTAAATTTATGTGATACTATTTGCTAGTATTATAAACGAAATGCAGCAATTGCATGATATAAAATGTGATCATATTATTAAAGAAAAGGAGAAATATAAGCAATGATTTTAGAAACAATCACCGATTTTATCGGCACCACAGGAATCATGAACATGGACTACAAAAGCGCAATTATGATGTGCGTAGCATTCTTATTTCTATTTTTAGCCATTAAGAAAGGGTTTGAACCACTATTGTTGGTGCCCATCGCCTTTGGTATGTTACTTTCAAACTTGCCATTGACAGGAATCTTTGATGAAGGCGGGTTGCTATATCATTTTTATAGCTTTAACAAGATGGGCATATTCCCACCCCTGATCTTCCTTGGTATTGGCGCTATGACAGATTTTGCCCCATTAATCGCAAATCCAAAATCTCTGCTGTTGGGCGCAGCCGCACAGTTGGGTATTTTTTTCACATTTATTGGAGCGGTTATGTTTTGCGGGTTTAACGCACAAGAAGCGGCATCTATTGGAATTATCGGTGGGGCGGACGGTCCTACAGCCATCTTCCTGACCACCAAGTTAGCACCCCATCTATTGGGTGCCATTGCAGTAGCGGCGTATTCTTACATGGCTTTGGTGCCGGTAATACAGCCACCTATTATGAACGCTTTGACCACAAAGAAAGAGCGAATGATTAAAATGGATCAGCTTAGAGCTGTAAGCCAAAGAGAAAAGATATTGTTTCCAATCATCGTAACCACTTTAGTAACCTTGATTCTGCCACCGGCAGCACCATTGGTAGGTATGTTGATGTTAGGAAATCTATTTAAAGAATCCATGGTAACAAACCGATTATCAGATACAGCAGCCAATGCTTTGGTTAATATTGTTACTATTTTATTAGGTATCTCGGTAGGTGCTTCTGCACAGGGACCTACATTCTTGGTGTTAGAGACGATACAGATTATTGTATTGGGTGTCATTGCATTCTGCGTAGGAACGGCAGGAGGCGTGTTACTGGGAAAATTGATGAACGCATTGTCAGGCGGAAAAATCAATCCGTTAATCGGATCAGCCGGTGTATCGGCGGTGCCTATGGCAGCCAGAGTTTCTCAAAAGGTAGGACAGCAGAATAACCCAAGCAATTTCTTATTGATGCACGCCATGGGACCCAATGTAGCCGGCGTTATTGGATCAGCAGTAGCGGCAGGTGTGATGCTTTCCATGTTTGGTGGGTATTAGAAAAATCTTGAAGAGAGATCAAAAAGAGTGATGTTACTGAAAAGAAAAAATATGAAAAAGCATTTTTGCATTTGCAAAGATGCCTTTTTCATATATAATGTAGAACATTGCATACAAATGGCGCATTTGAGAATTTGAAACAGCTAGCATTTATAAAAGATTCTTTGTGATCCCTAGACGATATGGAGGAAAATTTGAAAAAAATAAATACAGTTTTGTTTGATTTTGACGGAACGGTGATGGATACCAATGATGTGGTCATACAATCTTGGCAGCACGCTTTTAAAACCTTAGAGGGTAAAGAACGCCCTGAGGCGGAAATTGTGAAAACTTTTGGTGAGCCTTTGACCATTACCATGGAAAAACTGTTGCCCAATGTGCCTGTGGAACAAGCTGTAGCAATTTACAGAAGCTATCAGGTAAATAATTTTCTGGATTTAATTAAATTGTTTCCGGGGATAGAGGAATTGCTTATTCTGTTGAGAAAAAGAAACTACAAGACCGGGTTGGTGACATCCAGGTTGACGGGCACCACCTATGAGGGATTGGCAAAATACAATTTAGAACCGTATTTTGATGTCATTGTCACTTGCGATGACTGTACCAAACATAAACCTGATCCGGAACCCATCCTGATTACATTGGAAAAACTCAAGTCTGCGCCCGAAGAGGCAATCATGTTGGGAGACAGCATGTTTGATATTTTATGTGCGAAAAATGCCGGTGTGAAATCCGTATTGGTAGGCTGGGCCTTGGCAGTATCGGAGGAAGAGAAGACAGGCATTGATGGGCCCGATTACATGATTGAAAAGGCGGAAGATTTGATGGCGATTATCGAATCTTAATTCTATAGAAAAAATAAAAAACTGGCCGTTCATTTTTAAATTTCAAAATGAACGGTTTCTTTTTGATATAATATGATACGCCCGGCAACGTGTTCGATTAGTGAGACGGCAACCTATTGGAACCGCCTACATGCACCCATGAAAAAAATCGAAAAAATTTTTAACTTTTTTTATAAAAACACTTGCATAATTCATAAACTTATTATATACTACAAAGGCTTGTGAAAATGCGATGAAGCAGGAAGTTGCTGAGCTATCAGGTAATTTCTGCAGAGAATTGTCCTCTCAGGAAGAGGGCGAAGGGATTCTCATGCTTTTGTTCTGTGTAAAAAATAATGAAACACACGGAGACGTGTACCGACCACTGTGTCATCGGGAAACGTTGAAGAAGCAAGAGTTTGAACCCCTCGTACAGGCATAGCGAAAACGTACGAAAATAATAGGAGGAAAGAAAAATGTCAGAACAACAAAAAATCAGAATTAAGCTTAAGGCTTATGACCACAAGTCATTGGATCAGTCGGCAGCGAAAATCGTTGAGACAGCCAAGAAAACCGGAGCGGATGTTTCCGGACCGATTCCACTACCCACAGAAAAACAAGTCATTACAATCTTGAGAGCCGTTCACAAATATAAGGACAGCAGAGAGCAGTTCGAGCAGAGAACGCATAAGAGACTCATCGATATCTCCAATACGTCTCCAAAGACAGTAGACGCACTGATGAAGTTAGACTTGCCTGCAGGCGTGGATATCGAAATAAAACTTTAAGGGAACTCCCCTTAGTATGATTGTTCATCACGAGATGGGCAATCCGCTGTAAGAAATTTGGAGGAAAAATAAAACTATGAAAACAATACTAGGAAGAAAATTGGGAATGACGCAAATCTTTTCCGAAGACGGCGTGTCAATTCCGGTCACTGTTGTTGAAGCAGGACCGGCAACGGTAACGCAGATTAAGACCATTGAGACTGACGGTTATAACGCAGTGCAAATCGGTTTTGAAGACATGAAAGAACAAAGAGCAAATAAACCTACAAAGGGGCATTTTGCAAAGTGGCAGACACCACTGAAGAAAAATCTGGTTGAAATCAGATTGACCGAAGGTGATGCATACCAACCGGGTCAGGTGATTACGGTAGCCGATTTTGAAGAAGGTACCATATTAGATGTGACCGGAACTTCAAAAGGTAAAGGAACTCAGGGTAATATCGTAAGACATGGACATCACAGAGGTCCTATGACGCACGGTTCAAAGCACAAGAGACTGGCCGGCGCGCTGGCAGGAGGAACCTATCCTTCAAGAGTATTCAAGGGCAATGAGGGTCCCGGAAGAATGGGACGCGACACGGTAACTGTGCAAAACGTAGTTCTGGTAAAGATCATCCAAGACAGAAACCTGATGCTTGTAAAAGGCGCGGTTCCAGGTGGAAGAGGCGGATTGCTTAAAATCCAGCTGGCAGTTAAAGGTCAAGGTAAATAATTGATAAAATCACGCTTGGAAATTTAAAAGTAGATTTGGCAAGCGAGAAGGAGGAAATAACAAAATGGCAAAAGTAACTATGCTAAACATGGCTGGGACTGAAGCTGGAACCATTGAACTAAATGATGCAATCTTCGGAATCGAAGTGAATCAGAATGCAGTTCATCAGCTGGTAAAAAATTACCTGGCAAACCAGAGACAGGGCACACAGTCAGCTAAAAATAGAGGCGAAGTTCGCGGCGGCGGTAGAAAACCGTTTAGACAAAAAGGAACAGGTCGTCACAGACAGGGAAGTACAACGGATCCATCACAGATAGGCGGCGGTGTGGTATTTGCACCAAAACCGAGAGATTACAGCTACACGATTCCAAAGAAAATCAAGAGACTTGCTATGAAGTCAGCATTATCCTCAAAGGTAGAGGAAGCGGAAATTATCGTTTTAGACGAAATGAAGTTTGATGCACCCAAGACAAAAGAAATGGTCAAGATGTTGGAAAACGTAAAAGCTGCTAAAAAAGCATTGATCGTTATGGCTGAGAAAGATGAAAATGTAATCAGATCTGCAGCCAATATTTCAGGCGTTCAAACCGCTTTGGTATCCACAATGAACGTATATGAGATTGTCCACTACACAAGCTTCATTGTAACAAAAGAAGCGATAAAAAAGATTGAGGAGGTGTATTCATAATGAGAACTCCTTACGATGTAATTATAAAGCCTGTCATTTCCGAAAGAAGTATGGATGAGGCACAACGTAAAAAATATACTTTTAAAGTAGCTACAGACGCAAACAAGACAGAGGTAAAATTAGCCCTTGAAGAAATCTTCGGCGTTGAAGTTGAAAAAGTAAATATTATGAATGTTCAAGGCAAATTGAAAAGAATGGGAAAAAACATTGGTAGAACTGCAGCTACGAAGAAAGCGATCGTAACCCTTACAGATAAAAGTAAGGAAATCGAATTCTTCCAAGGTCTATAAGGAGGGACGAAAGATATGGGAATTAAAAAATATAATCCGACCACTCCTGGATTAAGAGGGATGACGGTTTCTACATTTGAAGAAATTACAAAGAGCACACCGGAAAGATCACTTACCGTAACGTTAAAGAAACATGCCGGAAGAAATTCCAGGGGTAAAATTACAGTAAGACATAGAGGTGGCGGATACAGACCAAAGTATAGAATAATTGACTTCAAGAGAAACAAAGACGATATTCCAGGAAAAGTGACAGCCATCGAATATGATCCAAACAGAAGCGCAAACATTGCATTGATTGTTTATGCTGACGGTGAAAAAAGATACATCATCGCACCTAACAAATTAGTTGTTGGAAGCACCATTGTATCCGGACCAAATTCTGATATTCAGGTAGGAAATGCACTGCCATTAAGAAACATTCCGGTAGGTACCATTATTCATAACATTGAATTGAAAACCGGAAAAGGTGCGCAGATGGTTAGATCAGCCGGAAACGGTGCACAGCTTATGGCCAAAGAAGGGGATTATGCGCAAGTGAGATTGCCTTCCGGAGAAGTAAGAAAAGTGAGAATCGAATGCAGAGCCACAATCGGCGAAGTTGGAAACGGTGACCATGAGAACATTAAAATCGGTAAAGCCGGTAAGAAGAGACACATGGGCATCAGACCTACAGTGAGAGGTTCCGTTATGAATCCTAACGATCACCCACACGGTGGTGGTGAAGGAAAAACCGGTATCGGTCGCGTGAGTCCGGTTACACCTTGGGGCAAGCCTGCACTTGGATATAAGACCAGAAAGAAAAATAAGGCTTCAAATCAGTATATTGTTAAGAAGCGCAACGAGAAATAATGAGAAAGGAGCATAACAATGGGTAGATCACTTAAAAAGGGCCCTTTTGTAAACGCCAAACTGCTTAAGGCGATTGAAGACTTAAATGCAGCAAACGACAAAAAAGTTTTGAAAACATGGTCAAGACCATCTACGATATTCCCTCAGATGGTAGGACATACCATCGCAGTACATGATGGGAAAAAGCACGTTCCTGTATATATCACGGAAGATATGGTAGGACATAGATTAGGAGAATTTGCTCCTACAAGAACTTATAGAGGCCATGCGGCCGATAAATCTTCAAAGGTTAAGAATTAGAAAGGAGATAATTTAAATGGAAGCAAAAGCAATTGCAAAATATGTAAGAATGTCTCCTATAAAGCTTAAACCTGTTACAAACCTTGTAAGGGGAAAGAATTTATCAGAAGCATTGACCATATTAAAGTTTACGCCGGGCAGAGGGTCAGAGATCGTAGAGAAAGTTGTCAAGTCAGCAGCAGCAAATGCTGAGAACAATTTTGATATGAATCCGGACAATTTGTATGTTGCTGAGGTTTATGCACACCAAGGACCGACCATGAAAAGATGGAGAGCCGGTTCACAGGGTAGAGCATCAGTAATTTTAAAGAGAAGTAGTCACGTAGGCGTAACACTGAAAGAAAGGTAGGTTTAGCGAATGGGTCAGAAAGTAAGTCCACATGGTTTAAGAGTGGGCGTTATAAAAGACTGGGATTCAAAATGGTATGCAGATAAGAAGGACTTCGCAAATTACCTTATCGAAGATAAGAATATTAGAGAATTTGCAAAGAAAAGACTATATGCAGCCGGAATTTCTAGAATATTAATTGATAGAGCAGCTAACAACCAGATTAAAGTAACGATTCTTACCGGTAAACCGGGCATGATAATCGGTCGATCTGGAACCGGTATTGATGATTTAAAAGCGGCATTAGCCAAACTTACCGGAAAGAAAGTGGATGTGAGCATTGTTGAAGTCAGAAGAATTGAAATGGATGCACAGCTTACAGCCGAAAGTATTGCACAGGCCCTAGAAAAGAGAATTTCTTTTAGAAGAGCCATGAAGCAAGCCATGGGAAGAACCATGAAAGCCGGCGCAAAGGGTATTAAAATTCTTGTTGCAGGTAGATTAGGCGGAGCCGAAATTGCAAGAAGCGAGAAATACAGCGAAGGCAACGTGCCCCTTCATACATTGAGAGCCAACATAGATTACGGATTTGCGGAAGCAGACACCACTTATGGTAAATTGGGCATCAAAGTATGGATTAATCAGGGAGAAGTTTTAGAAAAGGGTCTGATCAGTCCTATTCCGGAAGAAAAACCGGATAGAGGCGGAAGAAGAGACAACAACGACAGAAGACCAAGAAGAGACAACGACAGACCGAGAAGAGATAATGACAGACCTAGAAGTGGTGGAAACG
Source organism: Anaerovorax sp. (assembly GCA_036653195.1). Lineage (GTDB taxonomy): Bacteria > Bacillota > Clostridia > Peptostreptococcales > Anaerovoracaceae > JAVVUJ01. The sequence continues at coordinate 13,138 of JAVVUJ010000025.1, forward strand.
ATAGAAGAAATTCCAGGGATAACAAGCCGGAACTACCGGTTGCCATCAATCCCAGAAAGAGAAACACACCAAAATCTGCACCAAAACCAGTCGAGGCAGTAGAAGCACAGACTGAGGCACAGGTAGAACCACAGGTTGAAGCAAAGGAGGTAGTAGCGGATGTTAATGCCTAAAAGAGTCAAAAGAAGAAAAGTTCATAGAGGAAGAATGAAAGGCGTAGCTACAAAAGGTAATCAAATTACCTATGGAGAATACGGACTGATCACACAAGAATGTGGATGGATTACTTCAAATCAGATAGAGGCTGCGCGTATTGCCATGACCAGATCTATCAAAAGAGGTGGTAAGGTATTTATTAAAATATTCCCACATAAGTCAGTAACAAAGAAACCTGCTGAAGTCCGAATGGGTTCCGGTAAAGGAGCACCTGAGTACTGGGTAGCAGTCGTTAAACCAGGAAGAGTAATGTTTGAAATAGAGGGTGTAACAGAAGCAGCGGCCAGAGAAGCCATGCGACTTGCAGCCCATAAACTCCCTGTAAAGTGTAAATTTGCTGCGAAGAGCAAAGAAGTAGCAGAGGGTGGTGAAGCGTAATGAAATTTGAAAAAATCAGAAATATGACAGACGTTGAACTGACTGCTGAATTTAAAAAACTTAAGAATGAATTATTTAATCTTAGATTTCAGCACGTAACAGGTCAATTGGAAAACCCAATAAAGATGCGAGATGTTAAAAAAGACATCGCACGGGTAAAGACCATCATGAGAGAAAAAGAGTTAGAAAATATTCAAGGTTAACGGAAAGGAGATGTAATATGTTAGAAAGAAACAGAAGAAAGACTAAGACTGGCTTAGTAGTAAGCGATAAGATGGATAAGACCATATCTGTTGCTGTTGAAGACTTCGTAAGACATTCCCTTTACGGAAAATCAGTAAAGAGAACGAAGAAGTTTAAGGCACATGATGAAAATAACGAGTGCCAGATTGGTGATAAAGTTAGAATTATGGAAACAAGACCTCTAAGTAAAGATAAAAGATGGAGACTTGTAAACATCATTGAAAAAGTGAAGTAGAGGAGGCGACATTAAATGATACAGACAGAAACAAGATTAAGAGTTGCCGACAATTCTGGTGCAAAAGAAGTATTATGTATTCGTATACTTGGCGGTACTGGACGTCAATATGCAAATATTGGAGACATCATCGTTTGCGCGGTTAAAGAAGCAACGCCGGGTGGTATTGTGAAAAAAGGTGACGTAGTCAGAGCGGTCGTGGTTAGAACAAAAAAAGGTGCCAGAAGAGTAGATGGCAGCTATGTAAAATTTGACCAAAACGCTGCTGTAATCATAAAGGAAGATAAGAACCCTGTAGGAACACGTATCTTTGGACCTGTTGCTAGAGAACTTAGAGATAAGAACTTTATGAAAATCGTGTCACTGGCACCAGAAGTATTGTAGGGGGTGCAACAAATGAATATAAAAAAAGACGACACAGTGCTAGTAATCACTGGTAAAGATAAAGGTAAAAAGGGTAAAGTTTTAAAAGCGATACCAAAAGCAGGAAAAGTTATCGTTGAAGGTATCAACGTGCAGACAAAGCATCAAAAACAGACAAGAACCGTTGCGAGTGAGATCAAGCATCAAGAAGGTCCCGTGGATGTTTCAAACGTCATGTACTATGATACAAAAGAAAAGGCTCCTACAAAGATTGGATACAAGCAAGACGGCGCAAGAAAAGTCAGAATATCCAAGAAAACAGGCGCTGTAATAGACTAAGAGAAGGAGGGAATGATCTTGACAGCTAGATTAAGAGAAACTTATAAAACTGAAGTATTTAATGCTTTAATGGAAAAATTCAAATATAAGAATGTTATGGAAGTACCAAAGCTAGAAAAGATTACCATTAATATGGGTCTTGGCGAAGCAAAAGACAACACAAAATTGATGGAATCTGCAGTTGAAGAGCTTGCTGCGATTGCTGGTCAAAGACCGGTTGTCACAAAATCAAGAAAATCAATTGCCAACTTTAAACTTAGAGAAGGCAGTCCCGTTGGAGCCAAAGTTACTTTAAGAGGAGATCAAATGTATGAATTTGCTGACAAATTCTTCAACGTATCACTTCCTAGAGTTAGAGACTTTAAAGGACTAAACAAGAATTCTTTTGACGGTAGAGGCAACTACTCTATGGGTATTAAAGAACAACTTATTTTCCCGGAAATCAGCTATGATAAAGTTGATAAGATTAAAGGGATGAATGTTATATTCACGACAACGGCGAAAACAGATGAAGAAGCACAAGCGTTACTTCAGTTCTTGGGTATGCCGTTTGAGAAGTAGGGGGGAAACATGGCAAAGACATCTCTCAAAGTAAAACAACAGAGGAAACCTAAGTTTTCATCAAGGGCATATACAAGATGCAACATTTGTGGGAGACCGCATTCTGTTCTTAAAAAATTCGGTATATGTCGTATCTGTTTCAGAGAACTTGCTTACAAGGGAGAAATTCCCGGCGTAAAAAAAGCAAGCTGGTAAAAAGAGTAGTTAAAGGAAGGAGGGCTAGCAGTTATGACTATGACAGATCCAATAGCAGATATGCTAACGAGAATCAGAAATGCCAATACTGTAGGACATGCAACAGTTGAAATTCCCGCGTCAAAGATGAAAAAATCAATCGCAGGTATCTTAACTGAAGAAGGTTACATTAAAGGATTTGAAGTTATAGAAGACGATAAGCAAGGTACGATTAAAGTTCAAATGAAGTACGGTGCAGATAAAGAGAAAGTAATCAGCGGAATCAAAAAGATTTCAAAGCCTGGACTTAAGGTTTATGCTAAGGCCAACGAAGTGCCAAAGGTACTTGGTGGGTTGGGAATCGCAATTATTTCCACATCAAATGGAATCATTAGCGATAAAGAAGCAAGAAAACTTGGAGTTGGTGGAGAAGTAATTTGTTATGTTTGGTAGGAGGAAATAAAAATGTCAAGAATAGGTAAATTGCCTGTGACCATTCCTGCCGGCGTAGAGGTTAAAGTAAACGATAAAAATATCGTTGCTGTAAAAGGACCAAAAGGCGAGCTGCAGGAGCAGATCAGCGAATTAATAAAAGTAGAGATAAATGATGGAGTGCTAGTTGTAACAAGAGACAGTGATGCAAAAGAAGCAAGATCTGCACACGGTCTTTCAAGAACCTTGATCAATAACATGGTTGAAGGTGTTGTAAACGGCTATGAAAAGAAACTTCAACTAGTAGGTGTCGGCTACAAAGCCGATAAAAAAGGGAATCTGCTAGTCTTAAGCCTTGGATACTCACATCCGGTCCAAATGGAAGACCCGGAAGGTATTGAAACTTTGGTGACATCACCAACAGAAATTACAATTAAGGGTATAAACAAAGCGCTTGTTGGAAATTATGCGGCTAACATCAGAAAATGGAGAAGACCTGAACCTTATAAGGGCAAGGGAATCCGTTATGTTGGTGAAGCGGTTCGCAGAAAAGAAGGCAAGACTGGCGCTAAGAAAAAGTAGGAAGGAGTGAGATAAATGGCAAAGGAAAGTAGAAACGATAGACGTCTTGTTAGACATTCTCGTGTTAGAAAAACTCTATCTGGAACTCCGGAAAGACCGAGATTATGCGTTTACAGAAGTGTTAAGAATATTTCTGTTCAGATTATCGACGATGTAAACGGAAAAACACTGGTTGCTGCATCTACACTGGATAAAGACATAAAGGCTGAGGCTGCTTATGGCGGAAACAAAGTTGCTGCAAAACTTGTGGGAGAATCTGTTGCAAAGAAAGCACTGGCTAAAGGAATTGAAGTCGTTGCTTTTGACAGAGGTGGATTCTTGTATCACGGAAGAGTAAAGGAACTAGCTGACGGTGCCCGTGAAGCTGGGTTAAAATTCTAACAGGAGGGAGATTAGGATGAAGCAGAATATGATTGATGCATCCAAGCTAGACTTAAAAGAAACCATTGTTAATATCAGACGTGTTACAAAAGTTGTTAAGGGTGGTAGAAATTTCAGATTCAGCGTTACCGTAGTAGTTGGTGATGGCCAAGGCTACGTAGGCGTTGGACTTGGAAAGGCTCAGGAAATCCCTGAAGCTGTAAGAAAAGCAATTGAAGATGCAAAGAAAAGATTGATATATGTTCCTATGGTAGGAACGAGCATACCACATAGAACTCTTGGAATCTTCGGTGCAGGTCAGGTATTGATTATGCCGGCTGCAGAAGGTACAGGAGTAATCGCAGGAAGTTCAGTACGTATCGTATTGGAACTTGCCGGACTTAAGGATGTCAGAGCGAAATCTATAGGCTCAAACAATTCGGGAAATATGGCTTACGCTACAATAGAAGGCCTTAGAGGTCTAAAGACTGTTGAACAAATCAGCAGACTTCGAGGTAAAACTAAGGAAGAAATCTTAGGATAAGGAGGAAACGTTAGATGGCTAAAACAGTAAAAATCACTTTGACAAAGAGCATGATCGGCGCTTCCCCACTTCAGAGAAAAGTAGTAGAAGCGTTGGGTTTAAAGAAACTTCAACACACAGTTGAACACCCTGACACACCACAAACCCGTGGAGCAATAGAAAAAGTAAAACATCTTTTACTAGTAGAAGAAGTATAGGATAGGAGGTGTTGTCAAGATGAAACTGCATGAATTAACAGCGGTTGCTGGTTCAACTAAAAAAACCAAAAGAAGAGGTAGAGGTACAGCTTCCGGACAGGGAAAAACCGGCGGTAGAGGTATGAACGGTCAAAACTCAAGAAGTGGCGGCGGTACCAGACTTGGTTTTGAAGGCGGACAGATGCCGCTTTACAGAAGAATTCCAAAAAGAGGATTCACAAATATATGGAGAAAAGAGTTCACAGTGCTAAATGTAGATGATTTAAACTTATTTGAAGCAGGAACTGTAATCACACCAGAATTAATTAAAGAAAAAGGCCTTGCGAAGCAAGTCACTGCGGGAATCAAGATTCTTGGAGAGGGTAACTTGGAAAAGAGTGTAACCGTAAAGGCTCATAAATTTAGCAAAACTGCCATAGAGAAGATCGAGTCTGCCGGAGGAAAGGCAGAGGTGATCTAGTATGGATATGATTAAGACAATAGTCCATGCGTGGAAAATTGCAGACATTCGAAAGAAGATTATTTTCACGCTGCTAATGCTAGTCGTATTTAGATTGGGCTCGAGCATTCCGGTTCCGGGCATTGATAGAGCAATACTTGAACAAGTATTTGCAAGTGGAACAGGATTGTTCGCTTTGTTTGACCTGTTTTCAGGGGGGGCGTTCAGTAACTTTACCATATTTGCTTTGAGCATCACACCCTACATTACAGCATCCATTATTTTACAATTATTAACCATTGCAATACCCAGCCTAGAGGCACTTGCAAAAGAAGGTACGGAAGGGAAAAAGAAAATTGCCCAATATACCAGATATTTGACGGTGGCACTGGCGTTTATTCAAGCCATTGGATTGGCAGTAGGACTCTTTAAAAAAGCCTTAGTGAATAGTGACTTTTTCTCAGTCATGGTGATTGTATTAACCCTTTCTGCAGGAACCGCATTCTTAATGTGGCTTGGAGAACAAATTAACGAAAACGGTATCGGAAATGGCATCTCATTGATTATTTTTTGGGGCATCATTTCAAGAGTACCTACGGCTGTCCACCAAGCGTGGATCAGTTATCAAGATGGTCAGGTTTCAATCGTATCCATTCTTGTTTTCTGTATCTTTGCACTGTTCGTAGTAGTCGGTGTTGTTATGATACAGCAAGGACAGAGGCGGATACCGGTACAGTATGCAAAGAGAGTGGTTGGAAGAAAAATGTATGGTGGTCAATCCACACACATTCCAATGAAAGTAAACCAAGCCGGCGTTATTCCGGTTATTTTCTCCCTTTCCTTGCTACAATTTCCCCTGACAATCACTTACTTCTTCCCCGGAACAGCCTTTACTGAGTTTATAACAAAGTGGTTCTCTCCGGCGGGGTCACCGGGCGTATGGTTTTATGGATTATTCAACGTACTGTTGATTATATTTTTCACGTATTTCTATACTGCCGTTACATTTAACCCCATGGAAGTTGCTGGAAACATGAAAGCAAATGGCGGATTTATACCGGGAATCAGACCGGGCAGACCCACCGTTGAATATTTAAATAAAGTAATGACAAGAATCACATTTGTAGGTGCTATTTTCCTTGCTGTGATTGCTACAATTCCCACACTGCTTCAGCAGTTCACCATGCTGCAAATCGGTTTTGGCGGAACATCCCTATTGATTGCTGTAGGCGTAGCACTAGACACAATGAAACAGTTGGAATCACAAATGGTTATGCGTAATTACCAAGGATTCTTGAAATAAAATGGAGGAAAGCGCAATGCTTAGAATCGTTTTGTTAGGCCCTCCGGGTGCCGGCAAAGGTACTCAGGCAACTAAGATTGCTGAAAAGTATAATATCCCTCACATTTCAACGGGAGATATCTTCAGAAAAAATGTAAAGGAAGAGACACCCCTTGGCAGAAAAGCGAAGGAATATATGAACAAAGGTCAACTTGTGCCAGATGATTTGACCATAGAGCTTGTTGAGAGCCGATTGACAGAAGACGATTGTAAAAATGGTTTTTTGCTTGACGGATTCCCAAGGAATGTTTACCAGGCCCAAACTTTTGACAAGTATTTAGAAGATAAAAGCCTTGATTTAAGCAAAGTTCTAAACATAGAAGTAGAGAAGGAAGAACTGCTTACAAGATTGATTGGCAGAAGAGTTTGCAGAAATTGTGGAGCTACCTATCACATTTTAAATATGCCCACTGAAAAAGAAGGCGTTTGTGATTTGTGCGGTGGTGAAATTTATCAAAGATCTGACGACACTGCCACCACAGTGGAGCGTAGAATTGAGGTTTACCTTGATCAAACAAGTCCGCTTGTTGAATATTTTGAAAAGAAAAAAGTCTTATCTCATATTGATGGGGCTGCAGGACTGGAAAATGTGTTCAATCAAATCGTAAGCGTGTTAGGTGAGTAAAAATGATTATCATCAAATCACAACAAGAGATAGACATAATGAGAGAATCGGGAAAAGTAACTGGATATATTCTCAGAGAACTTGAAAGGCTGACGCAGCCTGGGGTATCTACACAGGATATTGACAAATTTGTTGAAAAGACCATAAGAAGCAACAAAATGATTCCCAGTTTTAAAGGCTACAACGGGTTTCCCGCTAGTGCCTGTGTCTCTGTTAATGGCGAAGTGGTTCATGGAATCCCTTCCTCAAAAAGAGTACTGAAAGAAGGCGATATCGTCTCCGTAGATGTAGGCTCCACACATAAGGGCTATGTCAGTGATGCTGCAAGGACTTATGCTGTCGGTGAGATTAGCGCAGATGCGAAGAGATTGATTGAAGTCACAAAAGAAAGTTTTTTTAAAGGACTTGCGTACTGCAAGGTGGGATATCGGCTTTCAGATATTTCTGCCGCAATACAAAAATGCGTGGAGGGTGCGGGATTCTCTGTAGTCAGAGATTTTGTAGGCCATGGAGTCGGAAGAGCCATGCATGAAGAACCACAGATTCCAAACTATGGAAGACAGGGAAGAGGGCCGAGACTGGCTGCGGGCATGGTGTTTGCGATAGAACCCATGGTAAACCAAGGCGGATATGAAGTCGAGACGCTACTTAACAATTGGACCGTAGTCACCTTGGACGGAAAACTTTCCGCTCATTATGAAAACACTGTTGTTATTACTGATGGTGAGCCTGAATTGCTCACATTATAGGAGGTGCATATGGCGAAAAAAGATGTCATAGAAGTATTTGGTACTGTACTAGAAGCACAGCCCAATGCAATGTTCATTGTAAAGCTGGAAAATGGTTACGAAGTACTTGCACACATTTCGGGAAAAATAAGAATGAACTTTATCAGGATTTTGCCGGGTG
>JAVVUJ010000026.1:0-21075 GCA_036653195.1 Anaerovorax sp.
GGAAATTTCTGTATGAGACCTGCGCGCCGTATCATAGATACGGGCAGGGCTTCAACTGAAAAATTTCACATAATCCTAGATTTTGGAAATTTCTGTATGAGACCTGCGCGCCGTATCATAGATACGGGCAGGGCTTCAACTGAAAAATTTCACATAATCCTAGATTTTGGAAATTTCTGTATGAGACCTGCGCGCCGTATCATAGATACGGGCAGGGCTTCAACTGAAAAATTTCACATAATCCTAGATTTTGGAAATTTCTGTATGAGACCTGCGCGCCGTATCATAGATACGGGCAGGGCTTCAAAAAAAAGAAGCAACTTTGTTGCTTCTTCTTAATCTTAACACTTATTTGTTTACGGAATCTTTCAAAGCTTTACCCGCTTTAAATACGGGTGCCTTCGCCGCAGCGATTTTAATGATTTCACCGGGTTTCCTAGGGTTTCTTCCTTGTCTCTCTTTTCTCTGACGCGTTTCAAAAGTACCAAATCCGATTAATTGTACTTTTTCACCCTTTACTAAAGCTTCTTCAACACTTTTAACAAATGCGTTTACAGCAACCTCCGCATCCTTCTTGGTAAATTCCGCTTTTTCTGCTACACTAGCAATTAATTCTGCTTTATTCACGAACATATCCTCCTTTAAAAATATCTATGAAGTACTTACTTCTTTAACTTTACCTTTTACTGAATAGCATGTCCCAAATAGAATTTTAGATTCATTCTATCCGCGCAGCATTGGCAAAATTTAAAGCACGATTATGTGGTCTATACCCACTCATTTCATGCATTGCACTAATCACTTTACTATTCTTGCATTTTTTAATACAAATGTCAAGCATTTCTCTATTTTCTGAGCAATTTCTTTAATAAAGCGTTGATTTTCTCCCCTTTTGGCAGCATTTTGATCTCTTCTTGGAGAATGCTTTTCGTCGCGAGAATCATGGTCACGTAAACACACACGCCAACGGTTACTGAAATCATAGTCGCCAGTACATTCCCTAAGAACCCGTAGGTTAATTGATACGTAATCCATACGCATGCGGCCATGGAAATCCCACAAAAAACAGGCTTTATAAAAATAAGCATGACATCAAATTTGACGCCTGTATGTCTTTTTACCGCAATGATATTTAAAACAGAAGCAATGGCATATGCTGCTGCAGTTCCAATGGCGGCACCTTTTACATTAATGCTGTAAATGCCCGTCAATGTATACGTTAAAAAAACCTTGGCTATGACACCTATAAATAAATTGATAACCGGAATCATTTGCTTTCCCAAACCTTGCAGTACACCTGACAAGGTTTGCGCCGTGGATAAAAAGATGACACTGAAACCTAAAGTAAACAAACACGGTGCAGCACTGATGGCACTTGCCTTTTGCAGAGGAAAAAGCAATACCATAATGGGTTCTGCCAGTGTCATGAGCCCCAATGAACACGGCAATCCTATGAGAATAGCCGTTCTGATTCCAAGTTGTATGTTGTAATGTAAAAACCTTGTATCCCTTTGACCATATGCAGCTGCAATAGCCGGCACAATACTGATGGCGATCGCCTGGGTTAAAACCTGTGGAAAGTTAATCAAGGGACCTGCCATACCTGTCAACTGGCCGTAAAGACTCACTGCCGCATCTGCCGACCAACCGGTTTCCGTCAACCGTCGCATGACAATGGCCACATCCACAGCATTCATAATGGGCATGATGGCCGCACCGATGGTAATGGGAATAGAAATGGTGAAAATCTCAGCTAAAATTTTAAAATTGCTTTCTCCATTAGGCGCAGCATGTTTATCGAATTTTGAGACCAAGGATTTTTTCTTTCTCATAAAGATGATGATCATGGCAATGATTCCCGCAATGGCTCCTGCCGTGGCTCCGAAAGAAGCGCCTGCTGCTGCAAACTGCAAACTGGTAGTTGCCAATAGAATCGCCAAGACTAAACCTATAATGACTCTGAAAAATTGCTCTACAATTTGTGAAGTCGCTGTAGGTTTCATGTCCTGATAGCCTTGAAAATACCCTCTGTAAGAAGCCATCATAGGCACAAACAGTAACGCCGGTGCAATAGCCATCATGGCCGGTTTCGAACCCGGTGCCCTTACGTACTCCGATAGGAATCCCGCTCCAAAAAACATAAACGAAGAGGTACAAATGCCCAAAGCAAATAACAAAATAAAGGATACCCGAAATACGCGGTATGCCTCATAGTGATTGCCCACCGCAACTCTTTCAGAAATAAGCTTTGAAATAGCCAAGGGTACACCGGCTGTTGCAATGGTGAGAAATAACACATAAATGGGATACGCGGCTTGGTAGTATCCCATGCCTTCATCTCCAATAATATTTCCCAGTGGAATTCTAAAAAACGCACCCATTATTTTAATGATGACGCCGGCAATTCCTAAAACCACAGCGCCTTGCATAAAAGATTTCTTTGTCATAAATTCTATAGCTCCCCTAAAATTCTATCTGTTTCTTGATTTACATGGTAAATCGCCTTCTCCACATCAATGGTCTTATACGCTCCGTCCTCGTACAACACTTTTCCGTCAACCATGGTCAAGATTACATCACTTCCGTTGGCTGAGTACACCACATTGTTGGCTAAATCGTGTATGGGCTGCATATTGGGAGACATTAAATTCATGACAATTAAGTCTGCTTTGCAGCCCACCGCCAATTTCCCGCAGTTCTTTCTTCCCTGGCTTTTAGCCCCGCCAATGGTAGCCGCCCTTAAAGTTTCTATGGGTGTGACCAAGGTGGGGTTGTTGTTGCGGGTCTTCCCTGCAATAGCAAAGACCTTCATTTCTTCCAAGAAATTCAAGCTATTATTGCTAGCAACACTATCCGTTCCAATGGCCACATTTATGCCCATTTCATGCAATTTGGGCACATTACAGATTCCACTGGCCAGCTTCATATTGCTAACAGGACAACTTGCCACCGTAACACCTTTTTCTTTTAAAATGTCAAAGTCCTCATTTTCTACCCATACGCAGTGAGCCGCTGTCGTTCTGCTGTCTAAAAGACCCAAGTCGTTTAAATATTGCGTGGGTGTCAATCCATGTCGCTTTTTACATTCTTCATGCTCAAACTGGGTTTCAGAAATATGAACCTGCATCCCCGTGCCTATTTTTTTTGTATAGTCAGCCAACTGTTTTACGGTCTTCGGGTTTGAAGTGTATTCTCCATGAAGACTCATGTCTATTTTAATTCTGCCCATCTCTGCATTGTGGTAACGCTGAAATAAGTCCTTGGCTTCTTGGAATGCGGAAAGTTCATCAATGCCCTGATCTGAGAAGTTTACAATACTGCGGCAAATGTTGTTCTTTGCCCCTGATTCCGCTACAGCTCTCACCATATCCTCACAAAAATAATACATATCCGAAGTAGAAATGATTCCAAATTTCAAAGATTCTGCCATGGCCAAGCTGGTTGCCCAGTAAACCGCATCCCCTGTCAATTTGGCTTCAAAGGGAAAGATTCGCTTGTCAAGCCAATCCTGAAGCACCATGTTTTCACCATAGCCTCGCATAAGCATCATAGGGCTATGACCATGGGCGTTATAAAACCCACTCATGAGCATCTTGCCTCGCCCTTCATACTGCTCTCCATAAAGTTCTTTTGGCATTTCATTTCCAATATATTGAATTTCTCGTCCTTTTATTCCCACATACATGTTTTCTTGTTTTTCTAAATTTTCATCTAAAATGGTAATGTTCTTAAATAACATAGCAATTATAATCCTCTCTTTTCTATCTTTCCTTATTTTTACACCTTTTATAATATCTATTTTCCCTGCGTATTGCAACCCTTTCTTCCTGTTAACCCTTTGTCACAAAATTTAATTGTATATTTTTCCTGTTTCAGTGCACAATATCATTACAATAAACCTACAAATAAAGTCTTAAAACGCAAATATCGAAAGGATTTATGACATGAAAGCAACAGGTATTGTCAGAAGAATTGATGATTTAGGGCGAGTGGTCATCCCTAAAGAAATAAGAAGAACCATGCGAATCAGAGAAGGTGATCCCCTTGAAATTTTTACAGACCGCGACGGAGAAGTGATCCTAAAAAAATATTCGCCCATTGGCGAACTGGGTCAATTTGCAGAGGAATATGCAGAATCTGCTTCTAAAATTTTAAATTGTATCGCCCTGGTATCCGATGCAGATCAAATTATTGCTGTAGCCGGTGCTTCAAAAAAAATGTTCATGGAGAAAAAAATCAGTAAAGATTTAGAAACCATTATCAACAATAAAACCACCTATCTTTCCAAATCCGGTGACAAAAATCATAGCATTACCGCTGAGGATACGGGCACTAACGACTATATTTCTCAATTGATGGTACCCATCATATCCCAGGGAGATCCCATTGGTGCGATTATTTTCTTGTCCCCGGCAGACAAAGGTACAGCCTTTGGTCAAGGGGAACGCAATGCAGCAGAAATTGCCGCCACATTTTTCTCACTTCAAATGGAAAATTAGCAAGATAAATCTTGCTAATTTTTTTATTTCTTTATGCCCTATACCTATCTGCTATTTGCTATTTGCTTTTCATGTTCCTATTTTGCAGCAGGCGCACCCGGTTTCATGTCGGTTAAATAGGTTACCCCAATCTCATCCGTCATTTTCTTGATTTTTTTATCAAAATCAGGTGTAGTCAATTCGTTCTTGATGCTTGCTTCTACCTCTTCATAGGGTTTATATTCTTTTTTATCCGTCACCTTAATGATATGCCATCCAAACTCGGTTTCCACTAGCTCACTCATCTGCCCCTTCTCCAGCGCAAAGGCAGCTTTTTCAAAAGGCTCAACCATTTTTCCCTTTCCAAAGTAACCCAAATCTCCGCCATTGTCTTTCGTTCCATCTGTTCCATACTGCTTTGCCATGTCTTCAAAGCTACCACCAGCCTGTAATTTTGCCAAAACTTCTTCTGCCTTGGCTTTGTCTTTTTTATCAAATAAAATATGACTGGCTCTTATTTCATCAACTTTATACGTCTCTTTATTTTCCTCATAATACTTCTTGGCATCTGCCTCTAAATTAGGTAGCTTCGCCTCAATTTCTTTATAAAATCGTTCTGTATAAAACTGGCTGTAGAAAAATGTGGTCAATGTTTCATCTGAAATTTTGTTTTCCTTTAAGAACTCACCTACTTCCGGCGTTGCTTTTGACTCATCTATAAACTTTTTCAAATCAGCCTTGGCCGTCTTCGGCAGCACATCTTTTCCTTCATAGTGCTGTTTCATTGCTTCCAATTCTACCATATTTCCAAGCATAGATGCCTTGATGGTCGTCAGATTTTCAGCCGGTATCTGCTTAAGATCCATACCTTGTACATAGGCCAAAAGTGCAACATATTCATCCAATTGTGTGGCGTTAATGACCGTATCACCAACTTTCGCCAAGTCTGTACCACCTCCGGTTTTCTCTGAGCATGCAGTCATTGAAAACACTAATATCAACGACAACAAAATACCAATTACCTTTTTCATCTGTATTCTCCTTATTGTTTTAAATTTAACGTTACATTCTTATTAGTATATCATAATTGTTTAAAAACCACCTGTGTTTTTTTTGTGAAATTATTTAAGCCAATAACAGTTGCAAGAAATTAAGAATATCATCTAATTTTTCTTTTTTTATCCGGTTGCATTTAATAAAGGGCTTTACGCCCGCATGAATCATCACCTTCATTCCATAGGTGGTCACAAGATTTGCCATAGCCTCCGGCTTTAAATTGTTTTGCTGTCCAAAATCGTAAACAATTTTTCCTCCATTGTAGTGAATTCGTGTAATACCCACTTTTTCTGCCATCCCTCTGATCTCCGAAATTTTAATCAGTGCCAAGGTTTCTTTGGGTGCCGATCCAAATCGATCCATCAGTTCGTCTATGATGTCCCCACTGTCTTCACTATCTTGAATAGCCGCTATTTTTTTATACATTTGAAGCCTTAAGGTTTCATCTTCAATGTATTTTTCAGAAATATAAGCAGCGGTATCAATTTCAATGACAGCCTCTTCACCTCTTGGCGCGATGGTTTCTCCTTTTAACTCTCTCACTGCATCCTCTATAAGCTTACAATAAAGCTCATATCCAATCATCATCATATGGCCATGTTGCTCTGTTCCCAACAGGTTCCCGGCGCCCCTGATTTCCAAGTCCCTCATGGCGATTTTAAAGCCTGCCCCAAACTCGGTAAATTCCTTGATGGCACGCAACCTTTTTTCCGCCACCTCAGAAAGCACTTTATCTTTCTGATGGGTTAAATAAGCGTAAGCCATACGATTAGATCGACCCACACGCCCTCTCAACTGATAAAGCTGAGAAAGTCCATATTTATCTGCATCTATGATAATCATGGTATTGGCATTTGGAATATCTAACCCTGATTCTATAATGGTGGTTGCCACCAAAACGTTATATTCCTGATTTACAAAATCCACCATAATGTCTTCTAGCTGTCTTTCGTGAAGCTGTCCGTGTCCTACAGCCACTTTGGCCTCCGGCACCAATTCCCGTATTTGGGCTGCAATTCGATTGATACCGGACACTTGATTGTACACCACATAAACCTGCCCGTTTCGATCAATCTCTCTCTGAATGGCTTCCCCTATTACATCTTCATCGTATTCCATAACATAGGTCTGTACAGGATACCGTTCTTCAGGGGGTTCTTCTATTAAACTCATCTCTTTAATGCCCACTAAAGACATATGGAGTGTTCTTGGTATGGGTGTTGCTGAAAGGGTCAATACATCTACGTTTTTTTTCAACATTTTAATGACTTCTTTGTGCTGCACGCCAAAACGCTGCTCTTCATCAATGACCAACAAACCTAGGTTCTTAAAATGAACATCTTTTGAAAGCACGCGATGGGTGCCCACAAGAATATCTATAATCCCCTTTTCCGTCTTGGTAATAATCTCCTCTTGCTGTTTCTCCGTTCTGAATCTGCAAAGCATCTCTACTTTAAACGGAAATTGCTCAAATCGGTTTTTAAACGTAAAATAATGCTGATTGGCTAAAATAGTGGTGGGTACCAGAACAGCCGCTTGTTTTCCTTCGGCCACACATTTAAAAATTGCCCTTGCTGCCACTTCTGTCTTCCCATATCCCACATCACCGCAAAGGAGCCGATCCATAATCAGTTCTTTCTCCATATCCTTCTTGATTTCCCGTATGCAACGCAACTGGTCTTGTGTTTCTTCATAGGGAAACAAATCTTCAAAATCTTGCTGCCATGGCGTATCCGGTCCAAAGGCATATCCTTTTTCCATGGCTCTTGCTGCCGACAACTCTAAAAGTTCCTTAGCCATATTCTCAATGGCCGCTTTTGCACGAGCCTTTGTTTTTTTCCATTCACCACTGGATAATTTGCTGATTTTAGGTTTTCCCGTATCTGCCCCTACATATTTTTGGATAATATCCATTTGGTCTACAGGAATATAGAGGACATCTTCCCCCGCATACTTGATTTTTAGATAATCTTTTTTCACCTTTTGTATAATCAAAGGTTCTATACCCATAAATTTTCCGATACCGTGATTTTCATGTACGACAAAATCACCCTTTTTAATGTCAATAAATGCACTGATGGGTTTGCTGTTTTTGCTTTGCCCTTTACTTTTTCGTTGTTTTTGCGTGGTAAAAATATCACCATCCCAAATGTAAACCAATTTTTCCTCAGGAAACTCTATTCCTGAAGTCAATCCGCCTTTTGCTAAAACAACCTTTTCTTCCAGTTTGCAATTGACTAAAAAACTTTTTAAGTTTTCAATTCTATCGTTAGTCGCACATAAAATGGTGATTTCATATCCTAATTTCACATATCGTTTTAGTTCTGTCTCCAAAAAATCCATTCGCCCATTGAATATAGTGGGTTGCTTGGATGGTATGGAAAGCACTGCTTTCAGCTCATCCACCCCTTTGGGTTGTTTGGGAAAAGGCATAAACAAGAAGGTGAGTCCTCTTTTATAGGCTTTTTTTAAATCAGAAAGTCCCGACATGGCCTGAAAATCCTTTGGAATGACTTGCCCTTTTTCTAAAAGGGACTCAAAGGCCTCCTTTAATTCTGTTTCTTTCAATTTTACAGATTCCCAAACTCTATCGGGATCATCAACCACAAGGATTCCTTGCTCATTCATGTAATCCCAAATATACTCAGGCTCCTCATAAAAGTAATGTATGTAGCTTTCCAAAAGCTGCACATTTGTAGAATGGGTGATATAGTCTAACAGCTGTTCTTTTCTTCTGATCAGCTTTTCTTTTCGCTCTCCCTCTTCTTGTCTTTGAATGTAAGATTCATATTTTGATTTTAATTTTTCACCGGCTTGCTTAAAGTTATCATTGTCTTTCACCATTTGCTCTGCAGGGTAGATGTCCACAAAAGAAACGCTTTCTACAGATCTTTGACTTTCCACGTCAAATCTTCTGATGGCATCTACTTCATCATCAAACAATTCAACCCTGTAAGCATACTGTGAGTCTGCTGTAAAGATATCTGCAATTCCGCCTCGTACACTGTACTGACCTTTTGCTTCAACCAATGGGGATCGTTCATATCCCATAAGGGTCAGCCGCTCTTTCACATTTTCAAAGTCAATTTTATCGCCTACCTTTAAGTGAATAGCGTTGGTTTGAAAAATACAATGTGGCGCAATCTTCTTGATCGCCGCAGTGGCAGCACAAATAACCACGCAACGTTCCTTGGAGAGCAACGCTTTCTGGGCTTCCAACCTTTCCAACAACCGTATATGACTCTTTGCTTCATAAGAAACAAACATTTGCTCTTCTTCCGGCAATACATATATTTTTTCAGACACAAAAAAAGACAGGTCCTTAGCTAAGGACTTGGCTTTTGCGTGAGAAGCGGTCAAAATCAAGAGTTGTTCTCTGCCTGCGTTGGCAATAGCCGCTACAATGGGCATGGCCCTTCCATCTGAAGTTCCGGTTATTTGAACAACACCTTTTCTTCCCGCAACCAATTGTGGGATCTTATTAAATTGATGTTCATTTCCCTGTTCTGTCATCTTCCCCCGATTTCCCTTCAACCTGTTGCTTTATATTGTACGCCCCCATGGCAATGTCTATGCCTTCATCTAAGATGCATTCAATGGCTGCCGAAGCGCGTCTCACCGCTTCTTCCATGGTTTTTATAGAATCTTTGTGAAATTTTCCAATTACATAGCTGGCCAAATCTCCTTTTCGCTCACCACCGATTCCGATTCTAATGCGCGGAAATTCTTCTGTTTGAATGTCGGAAATAATGGAGCGCATGCCATTATGTGTGCCTGCACTCCCTTTTTTTCTGATTCTCAATCGTCCCATCTCTAAGTCAATGTCGTCATAAATGACAAGTAACTGTTGGGAATCTACCTTGTAATAGTCTATAATTTCTCTTACAGAATTCCCACTTAAATTCATATAGGTTTGGGGTTTGACCAAAAGCACTTTCTTCCTGCCAATGGTTCCCTCACCTACCAACGCTTTATGTTTGATTCTGTTTATTTTAATATCATTTTCCTGTGCCAAGTAATCCAACGTACAAAACCCTATGTTATGCTTGGTATTTTCATATTTTTTTCCCGGATTACCCAGTCCTACGATTACATACATGTTGGCTCCTAGTCAAATAATTTACTGATGGAATCGTTGGTAAAGATTCGAATCATGGCCTCTGCAAAAAGAGGTGCTACTGATAACATTTTAATTTTGGGAATTTTCTTCACTTCAGGAATCATAATGGTGTTCAAAAGCACCAATTCTTTAATTGCTGAATTTTCTATTCTCTCCATAGCAGGACCTGACAAAACCGCATGGGTTGCACAAGCGTACACTTCTCTTGCACCCATTTCTTTTAAAGCATTTGCTGCATTGGTAATGGTTCCTGCCGTATCAATCATATCATCTACAAGAATCACATTTTTATCTTCAATATCCCCGATAATATTCATAATTTCGGACACATTTGCCTTAGGTCGTCTCTTATCAACAATGGCAATGGGTGCATCTAAAGGATGCGCCATATTTCTAGCTCTCGTAACACTTCCATGATCGGGAGAAACGATAACCAAATTCTCCAATCTCATTTCTCTGAAATATTTTACCAAAATGGGCATTCCTAAAAGGTGATCTACCGGAATGTTGAAATATCCTTGAATTTGAGAAGCATGAAGATCCATGGTCACCACGCGATCTGCACCGGCGGCACACAATAAATCTGCCACTAATTTCGCTGTAATTGGATCTCTGGCTTTGGCTTTCCTGTCCTGTCTTGCATATCCATAATAAGGGATGACTGCATTGATTCTTCCTGCCGATGCTCTTTTCATGGCATCAATCATAATTAAAAGTTCCATTAGGCTGTCATTTACAGGTTCTGATGTGGATTGCACTATGTATGCATCAATACCTCTCACCGTTTCCCAAAGGCTGACCGATACTTCACCGTCACTAAATTTATTTACAGATGCCTTTCCTAGCGGCTTCCCCATAATTGTCGCAATTTCCTCCGCTAGTTCTGTATTTGCATTTCCTGCAAATATCTTAAAATCTGTAAAAACTCCATTTTTCATTATAACACCATTTCCTTTCTGATTCCCATTATACATATGCTTTTTTATTCAACCCTACTTGCTCTTCTTTAGCAATCCTCTTTTCTCGACCCAACCTTCCACGTTTCTGTCTTTTGCACGCCCTACACAAAGGGCACCTTTTGGTACATTCCTTGTGACGGTGGTACCCGCAGCAACATAGGCGCCATCTTCAATATGAACCGGCGATACAAGGTTCGAGTTGCATCCGATAAATGCGCCATCACCAACTGTAGATCGATGTTTATTTTTACCATCATAATTTACAAAAACAACGCCACAACCTAAATTGACATTTTGTCCCACATCGGAATCACCAATATACGTTAAATGCGAAGCTTTTGATCCCTTTCCCATGGTAGAATTTTTCACTTCCACAAAATCACCAACCTTCACACCATCTCCGATTTTACAATTGGGTCTTATATATGCAAATGGACCGACATGTACTGCCATGCCCACTTTGCTGTCTAAAATAACAGAACTTTGTATATCTGTTTCATCTCCTATTTGGGAATTTACAATTTTTGTATTTTGCCCTAAGATGCAATTTTCTCCGATTGTCGTATTTCCCTCTAAAGTCACACACGGTCCAATCCTTGTCCCCTTACCTATAACCACTTGTGCACCAATATAGGCCGCCTTTAAGTCTGTAAAGACAACCCCATTTTCCAAGTGCTTCAAATTAATTTCCATACGGATTCTTTCCGCTTCTTCATAGTTTGCCAATGCCTCTGACATGATTACCTCCAAATTTATAACACCATTTCTACTGCCTGTTTAGCAAATTCTATCCTTTTCTAATATAATCTCTGCTACTTTATAAATGTCTCCCGCACCCATTGTAATGACCAAATCATCATCGCTTGCATTGTTGATTACAAAATCCGCAATGCTTTCAAAGTCGGGGAAATAATAAACATCTTTTGTGGGGTACGTTCTCTTGATTTCGTTCATCAATTCTTTTGAACTGATTTTATATATGTTCTTCTCTCTGGCCGCATAAATTTCAGCCATGATAATCTTATCTGCAAGGGCAAAGGATTCTGCAAAATCATCAAATAGAGCCAATGTCCGCGTATACGTATGGGGCTGAAATAAGCACCAAATTTCGTGATGGGGAACATTTTGTGCTGCCTTTAACGTGGCTTTTATTTCTGTGGGATGATGGGCGTAGTCATCAATTACCCGAATATTGTTTTTTGTGATACCGATCACATCAAACCGCCTTTGTGTTCCGGTATACGCCTCTAAAGATGACAC
Organism: Anaerovorax sp.; assembly: GCA_036653195.1. Classification (GTDB taxonomy): domain Bacteria; phylum Bacillota; class Clostridia; order Peptostreptococcales; family Anaerovoracaceae; genus JAVVUJ01. Next base: position 11,874 of record JAVVUJ010000026.1, read on the forward strand.
GATGCTTTCTATAGGCACGCCTAAATACTGACAGCAAGCAAAAGCTGCCAGTGCATTGGCAATGTTATGTTCTCCCGGAACAGAAAGATGCATGTTGCAAAGGACTTGCCCACCTTTACGGTTGACTTGAAATTCAGGCATTCCCAGAGAATTGAATTGAATGTCCGTAACATAAAAATCACATTGCTCATTAAAGCCGAATGTAATCACATTTTTATCTAAACTTTTAATAATGGTGCTGACAAATGGGTTTGCTTCGTAAGCAACCAATACACCATTCTTTGGAATCAGTTGAGCAAATTTGTGAAACGAGCTTACAATATGATCAATGTCTTTGAAAAAATCCAAATGGTCTGAATCAATATTCAATATAATTTCTATGTTGGGTCTTAAACTTAAAAAGCTATCCATGTACTCGCAGGCCTCCGTAATAAAATATTCGCTGCCGCCTACTTTTACATTTCCATTAATTTCCGATAAGTTTCCGCCAACCAAAATGGTGGGATCTTTTTGCGCTTTTTCCAAGATCAACGCAATCATAGATGTGGTGGTTGTCTTTCCATGTGTGCCGGATACCGCAATACTGTTTTTATATTCTTCCATAAGTGCGCCCAGAACTTCTGCTCTGCTTGCAATGCGAACCCCATTGGCTATGGCTTTTTTCAATTCCGGATTGTCCGGGGAAACCGCTGCCGAATAAATAACTAAGTCCGCACCCTCTACATTTTTTTCTCTATGCCCCAAAAAAACAGAAGCACCTGATTGAATCAGCTTATCTGTAAGTTCACTTTCCTTCATGTCTGATCCAGTAACCCGATATCCTCTGGAAAGAAAAATTTCTGCAATTGCGCTAAGTCCAATGCCTCCGATTCCAATACAGTGTATATGTGTAAACTGTGATAAATTAAGCATTCTAATTGTTCCTCCACATTTCATTTTGATTGATGATCTATATCAACTTAAAAGTCAAAACTATATAATAACCACTTGTGGCCATGATCCCTAAATATCTTTGATTTTATGGATTTTATGGGATCATCCGGCATGTGCCTTTTTAGCCTTGGCTAAAATTCCGGCACGCCACTCTAAGAGGTATAATAACCACTTGTGGTTATTATACCATAAAGCATTGATAAAATGCTGTAATTTCACCAAAAAAATTGCACTCATTAAAATTTTATTATATACTGTAGGGCATAAAACCATTATATTTTAACAGAGTGAAAGGTGACGCATTTGAAAAGAGTAGAGCGCGTTGGTGCGCTTATCAAAATTTTATCTGATTCTCCCAGCAAACTATTTACGCTAAGTTATTTTTGCAAGCTTTTTTCCGCTGCCAAATCCAGCGTCAGCGAAGATATACAAATGGCAAAATCTGTGGTATCCTCTATGGAATTAGGATTCATTGAAACGGTTCCCGGCGCCGGCGGCGGTGTCCGTTTTGTGCCTCACGTTACACAATCCTCCATGAAGGAAACCTTGGATTTGCTTTGTCAAAAGCTAAATTGCAGCAACCGTATTTTGGGCGGTGGCTTTTTATATACATCGGACATTATGTTCGATCCTAGGATTTCAAGACAAATTGGTCAAATTTTTGCCACACAATTTAAAGATGTTTTGGGAGATTATGTGGTTACAATAGAAACAAAAGGAATCCCTGTGGCCTTAATGACCGCACAAATGCTAAATTTACCTTTGGTTGTTTTGCGAAGAGAAAGCAAAATATCCGAAGGCTCAACAGTAAGTATCAATTACTTTGCCGGGTCTTCAGAACGAATACAAAAAATGTCCGTATCCAAACGGGCCCTCGTTGCCGGTTCTAAGGCAATTGTTATCGATGATTTTATGCGTGCCGGTGGTAGTATTCGGGGAATTTCCGATATGCTCACCGAATTCGATGTAGAAGTCTCCGGTATTGGCGTTGTCATTTCTTCCATTGAGCCCAAGAAAAAAAAAGTAAAGGACTATATTCCCCTCTTATACTTGGGAAATGTGGATGAAGAGACCAAGAGAATTCAAGTATATCCTAATATTCAGATTTTTCAAAAAAAATAGCTTGTATCCTTTTGTTATTTCTTGTATACTAAAGGTTGAAATTATAACACTTTTTTAGAACGACACGAAAGGATGGTGTATCGGTATGAATATCACTGATGTAAGAGTTCGCAAAGTAAACGATGACGGCAAAATGAAGGCCGTTGTTTCCGTAACTTTTGATGATGAGTTTGTTGTGCATGACATCAAAATAATCGAAGGACAAAATGGTCTGTTTATTGCAATGCCTAGCCGCAAAATGGGAGAAGGTGATTTCCGAGATATTGCGCATCCACTGGTATCTGAGACCCGAAATAAGATTAAAGATGCTATTTTCGCCGAATATGAAAAAATTCTGGAGGAAAAAGTAGATGCACCAATTCATGCAGAATCCCCTGACGGCAACACAACAGTATAACTTCGCTTATACTTACCGTTAAACTCCGAAAGCACCAATGAGCTTATTGGTGCTTTTTTAATTGGCAATTGATTCATGATTGGAAACATGTCCTCATATACTATTCTGTAAAGATTTATTTTAGGAGGGTTTTATGAGAAAGAATCATCTATTGATTATGAAATGTTTTGTTTGCATATTTTCTTTTATGTTTGTCTTTTTAATTTTATTTCCCATGGCGGCTTTGACTTTTTCTGCAAAAGAAGACCATGCTGCTGAAAAACCAAAAACAGCGGCTTCTTCTGAAACAAAGCCCCTTGTCGTATCCCCTTTGCTTGTGGATACCATCCTTGTGTTTCGCCATGAAACAGGACAAACTCAACTTATAGATTTTGAAACTTATGTAAAAGGGGTTGTGGCCAGCGAAATGCCCCATCATTTCGAAATGGAAGCACTGAAAGCACAGGCAGTATCCGCACGCACCTATTCTCTTTCAAAGATTATCCGTTCAGGAAATGGTGGAAATCCCAACCATCCCTCTGCGCCTATTTGTGATACCACACACTGTCAAGTCTATAGAAGTAAAGAAGATTTAAAAAAACTGAAAGGCCAAAAATGGATAGACTCCGGTTGGCCTCGCATTGAAAAAGCTGTAGATGACACCAAAGACCAAGTCATGTATTATGACGGAAACTTGGTGGAGCAAGCTTTGTTTCACTCTTCAAGTGGCGGAAAAACAGAGAACTCAGAAGACGTATTCGTAGCCACCGTTCCCTATTTAAGAAGCGTTGACAGCCCTTACGAGACAGGCTCCCCCCATGAAAAGGATATCACCTCTATAAAACTTGCCGATATTTCAGAGCGCATTAACATAAACTCTGTCAATCCATCAACAGTAAAAGTGCAAAGCCGCAGTGATGGCGGTCATGTAGAGGCAGTACAAATTGGCGATGTCACCATGTCCGGCCGTGATGCACGCACAATCTTCTCATTACCCTCTACAGATTTTACAGTCCAATTAGAGGGAGATACGCTCCTCTTCACCAGTTCCGGATACGGTCATGGTGTAGGATTAAGCCAATGGGGCGCTAATGGCATGGCAAAAAAAGGGTATCATTACAAGCAAATACTATCCCACTATTATAGCGGAATAACTATTATCCCAGATTTTTAAAAAAAACCATGAGATTTCTTTACTTTTTTAGTGACCGGAATACCCACCCGTGTCCCCCATTAAAAAATAGGCTGCATCTATTCCACTACTTTTTCAATAACCGCACCTAACTTTGCAAATTTTTGAATAAAATTTTCATAGCCTCTTTCAATGTGGTAAACATCGGACACACAAGTGGTTCCTTCTGCATGAAGGGCTGCCAAAACCAACGCTGCACCAGCTCTCAAATCTGTAGCCCTTACTTCTGCATGCATCAAAGCACCTTTTGGAGTAATCGTAGCCACTCTGTCATCAAATGCAATATTTGCACCCATTTTATTTAATTCATCAATATGCATAAATCTGTTTTCAAATACATTTTCTATCACATTGCTAGCGCCAATGGTTGTGGACAACAACGCCATAAATTGAGGCTGCATATCTGTAGGAAATCCCGGATAGGGCAACGTTTTAATGTTGGTTGCCACCAAAGGCTCCAAATCCGCTTTCACCCGAACCTCTTCATCGGATTCTTCTACTTCTACGCCACACTCCCGAAGCTTTGCAATCACCGGTCTAATATGATCCGGCATTACATTTTTAATTAAAATTTCACCTCTTGTAATGGCTGCGGCAACCATAAACGTACCCGCCTCTATTCGATCGGGAATAATTGCGTGCTTTCCTCCATGCAACGCAGCCACCCCTTCTATCTTAATGGTATCGGTACCCGCACCTTTTATTTTAGCACCCAGCTTGTTTAAAAAGCTGGCCAAATCTACAATTTCCGGCTCCTGTGCTGCATTTTCCAGAACAGTCACACCTTCTGCCAAAGTTGCTGCCATAATAATATTTTCGGTAGCACCAACACTTGGAAAGTCTAAGTAAATATGGCAACCTTTTAATCCTGCCGTCTTTGCTTCCACAAAATCATCGCCGATTGTAATCTCCGCACCCATGGCTTTAAAGCCTTTTAAGTGCAATTCTATGGGTCTTGCCCCTATGGCACATCCCCCCGGCAATGAGATTTTCGCTCTGCCTTTTCTGGCTAAAATGGGACCCATAACCAGTATGGACGCACGCATTAGAATGGCCAATTCGCAAGGAATTTCTTCCGCCACCACACCTGTACCTTTTGTATCTATAATATTTTCACTGAAATTCGTAACGACCTCAATACCAATACTCTCTAAAATTCCACACATTACTTCCACATCTCTAAGTTCCGGCACCTCAGAAAGTTCACATTTATCATCCGTCAAAATGGTCGCTGCCATAATAGGCAAAACCGCATTTTTAGCCCCGCTAATCTGCACGGTTCCTCTTAATGGACCACTGTTTTTTACTAAGAATTTTGACACTCTTCTTCTCCTATGTATTTATCTATTTAAATTTAAGTTTTATTAAAAATCATTCCTTTATAGTATATAATTTTTTTGCCCATATTTCAATTGAAATCTGGTTTTATGTCAAAAAAACCAAAATTATACAAGGAAATGGTGCATTCATAGGGATACCCTCGCTATCGTAACTGTAAAGTCAGAGAAAAAGGCGTTGTGTACTGTCTCTTTAGCTAAATTGTCATCAAAACAGCACACCAGGTTCTACAAAGGGGGCCAAAACAGTTTCTTCTTTGCACTTTTTCTCTTCTTACTCATTATGTATCCTTTCTGTTTTAAATATACATACATATCAGTAAAGATGAAAAAATACCCACTAGATATCCTACCATGCCTACAGACAAAGAATGTCTCATATTTTTTACTGCCGTAACGCCAAAGTAAATGGCTAAAACATAAAAGACCGTCTCACAGCTACCTGCCATAACCGATGCCGTTCTCCCAATGAAAGAATCCGCTCCGTACAATTGGCACAGCTGTTCTACAATGACGAGAGAGCCACTGCCTGACACCGGTCTCAAAATAATCAACGACATCAATTCCTTTGGAATTCCCAAAATATGAAATAAGGGGCCTATAATTTTTTCCAAAAACGACATAGCACCGGAAGAGACCATCACTTTAATAGCCATAAAGATGGCGATGATAAAGGGTGCGATGCCCATAGCCGTATGAAGGCCATCCTTTGCACCTGTTATAAACTGATCATAAATGGGCGCTTTCTTTACAATGCCGTATAGAAGGATGACCGTAACCATGATTGGTATAAACAGGACAGATATGATATTTAAAAAATTCCCCATTATCTTGCTCTTCTTTCATAATATTTGCAAAGAAGAACAGAAACCATCATAGAAAGCAAGCCTACCAAAATAGCCGGCACAATAATGCTTGTTCCATCTTGAGAACCCACTCTATTTCTAATTTGAATGACTGTAATGGGTACTAACTGAACCATGGACATACTGACACCTACAAACATACACATGGCGTCACTGGCTCTACTGCTATTTCCATTTTCCAAGTCTAACAGTTCCATTGATTTGATTGCAAAAACGGTAGCGCTGTTACCTGCGCCAAAGAGATTGGCCGTAAAACTCATTAAAATCATGGTCATGGTTTCATCTCTAAGTCCTTTTGGAAACAAATAGTTCATCATTGGTTTGGCTAATTTTGCCACAACATCCATTAATCCACTTTCTTTTGCAATGTTCAAAAGCCCTGCCCAAACAGCCATAATGCCTGAAAGCCCAATGACGAAATACACAGCTTCTGTGCAACTGCTCATAATTCCGTCACTAAACGCCTCTATGTTTCCCGTGGCAACTGCAAAACCAGCACCTAGCAGTAACATTGCCGGCCAAATATAATTCAGAATAACCACCTCCTTTTCTGGATTTCTCTTTATTCTTATTCCATGACAATAAAAAAAATGTTGAATTCGTATAAACTTTAGGCGATAATAGAATGATAATAGAAGGACAACTTACACATGTTGTGGAAAAGCACTTATATGGCTTTATAAGTTAAGAAAGGATTTTAACATGAATATGACCATTACAATCACACTTTTTGATGCACTTTTACTGATCGGAGGAATTTTACTCATTGTTTTCATTATCTATTGCATCATCTTTGTAAAAAATCTACTCCCCTTGCTGAAAACCAGTAAAAGCATATTGGAAGATGTCAATACCATAACCACCATGACTACGGAACAGTATGAGGATTTAAATGAAATCCTTAACAATGTAAAGGGATCTGCAGCAACCATTTCTAAAGCACTAAAGGGAAATGAGAGCATCGTTGCCGCAGTCACTTCTATAATCAATTCTTTTGCACATCTAAAAGGGATGACAAAAAATAAAGAAAATAAAGAAAAAGAAAAAAAATAAGCAATATATGATTGACTATATTTCTTTAAAATGTTAAAATAAGGCAATGTTTTGTGAAAGGTGAAAAGGTGATCGTTATGAAAGCAACTGGAATTGTTAGAAAAGTAGACGAATTGGGACGTATCGTTCTTCCAATCGAATTGAGAAGGACGCTGAATATTGATATAAAAGACCCCATTGAGATTTACGTAGATGGGGAGTACATACTTCTCAAGAAATACGAACCGGCTTGTATCTTCTGTGGCAATGCAAAAGAGGTAAAGCGTGTACATGACAAAAACGTATGTGAAAACTGCATACGTGAAATGCGCGAGTTATTATAGTCTTTCAACTTAAAAAGGAACCTTTTCGCTTTGCTAAAGCGTTAGGTTCCTTTTTTATTAAGGAAAGTTATTTCAGCTTTCCTTGCTATTTCTCATAAATGCGCAGAATTTCTTGAGAATACGCACCCGTTTCCTCATATACATATAGTGGCTCCAAAACTTTCACCTCACAGCCCCCATTTTTCACACAATGAATTAAAATAATATTGGGGGGTTTTTTCACATTTGGACTGACAAATCGAATCTCTTTTGGCTCTAATCCATAGGTTCTGCAAAGATAGCAAATATCCACCAACCTGGATGGCCTGTGCACCATATAAAAATGTCCTTTATCCACAAGCAACCTTTGGGCACAAGCAATAAAATCTTCTAAACTTGCCATTGTTTCATGGCGTGCAATAGTCTTCGCCTCATTTGCATTCTTCAACCCACCGCCGCCTTTCATATAGGGCGGATTGGTTACCACCACCTGAAAAGGCGGTAACGCTGCGTTTTTTATGTGTTTTACATTTCCATTTAGAATTTGAACCCGATGGTTTAACCCATTTAATTCCACATTTCTGCATGCTCGTCGGTAAGAGTCCTCTTGCACTTCCAACCCATATATCCTGTGCGCCTTGGTTTTATGGCTGAGAATAAAAGGAATAATGCCCGTTCCTGTTCCCAAATCCATGATGCAATCTCCTGATTTTGCCTTCACAAAATCTGCCAAAATCACCGCATCTACACCATAACAAAATTCCTCAGGCTTTTGTATCAGCTGAAGATACCCAAACCCAATGCGATCTATACGCTCTCCTTGATTCATGTCCATTATTCTTTCAATAAGTCCTTTATTTCCGCTAGCAAGGATTCATCAATGTGATCAATGGCTTGATTCTTTCGATTCTTTCCATCTACCTTTTTAATTTCTTCCTTCTTATAAATATGAATATCCGCGCTTAGTTTTTCCGGTTTGTCTGCCGTTTTTTCATCAATAACAAGGCGCACCTTAATTTTATTTTCCAAAATATTGGAATCCATTACAACACCCACGCCGTCTTGTGTCGTAACTCTTTCCCCTGATTCCGGCATTCCTTTTCTCAATTCCAGATAAATGTCATTCTCATATTTCAGGCAGCACATTAATCTTCCACAAATTCCCGATATTTTCGTAGGATTCAAAGATAATCCCTGAACCTTTGCCATCTTAATGGATACGGGTTCAAAATCCGGCAACCAAGTATGACAACAAAGCCCTTTTCCGCAAGTTCCGATGCCGCCTACCATCTTTGCTTCATCCCTCACACCAATTTGTCTCAATTCTATTCTCATTTTGAAAACGCCGGCCAAATCCTTAACCAATTCTCTGAAATCTACTCTACCGTCTGCCGTAAAATAAAAAATAACCTTGCTGTTATCAAAGGTATACTCCACGTCTATTAACTTCATCTCCAACTTGTGCTTATTGATTTTTTCTTGGCACTGTTCCATTGTGCGCTGCTTTCTGGCTATGTTTTCTTTATTCTGCACCGCATCCGCATCATTGGCAATTCTCACAAGGCTCTTTAATGGCTGAATAATCTCTTTTTCTTCCACCTCAATAATTTCGGAGGTAATCGTTCCAAATTCCATGCCTCTTGAAGTTTCAACGATTACATTCATTCCCTTTGCGATTTCAAAATGATCAGGAGAAAAGTAATAGACTTTTCCTGCCTTTTTAAATCTAACCCCTACAACTTTTATCATGCATTCATCCTCCGATTTTTAAAATCATACTCTTTAAAGTATAGCTTATACTTATATTTCTATTCAAATCCTGTCTGGCCTCTTCAATAGCATGGATGGCTTTATAAATGGTTTCTTGCTTATAAAGCCTCCCTTTTTCTTTCAATTTAAACTGAATCTCTTCATCATAGAGCTGTAATTTATCATCACTTGAAAAAAGGCAAATATCTCGATACCATTTTTCTAATGCATCTAACAGCAAATCCGCATTTTCCCTAGTATCTGCCACATGC
>JAVVUJ010000027.1:0-10703 GCA_036653195.1 Anaerovorax sp.
GTAGATAATTCCTTTTTGTGCCCTCTCAATATCATAATCTGCAGCCTGAATCAACTTGAGAAGAATATTCTCAACATCTTCGCCTACATATCCTGCCTCTGTCAAAGTCGTGGCATCTGCAATCGCAAAAGGCACATCTAAGACTCTGGCCAAGGTTTGCGCCAAAAGTGTCTTACCTGATCCTGTGGGTCCTACCATCAAAATGTTACTCTTTTGAATTTCTACAGGTTCATCCTCTAACGTATCCACAAAGTTAATTCTCTTGTAATGGTTATATACCGCTACCGCCAATGCTTTTTTTGCATCGGATTGATCTATGACATAGTCAGACAATGCTTGGGAAATTTCCATAGGCTTTGGTAGTTGAAAAACAATTTCCTCAAATACGGATTCTGCTATTTCCAGCTTATCAAATTCTTCGGATATAATTTCTTTACAAAGATTGATACACTCGTCACAGATATAGACTTCCGGCCCTGCAATTAACCTTCGGACTTGTTCTTGCGTTTTTCCGCAAAATCCACATTTTACAAGTTTATTGTCTGTGTACTTTTTACTCAATGTGTCCCTCCCCTATTTTTTTGAAATAATTACTTGATCTATAATTCCGTATTCAGCGGCTTCCACTGCATCCATAAAATTGTCGCGATCGGTATCTTGCTCGATACGCTTTAATTTTTGACCCGTGTTATCACTTAAAATTTTATTCAACTTTGATCTGGTTCTGATAATCCAGTCCGCATGTATTTTAATGTCTTGTGCCTGACCGCTAACGCCGCCCATAGGCTGATGAATCATAATCTCTGCATTGGGAAGCGCATAACGCTTTCCCTTTGTGCCTGATGATAACAAAAACGCACCCATACTGGCCGCCATTCCGATACAAATAGTCGACACATCCGGCTTTATATACTGCATCGTATCATAGATCGCCATTCCCGCAGTAACAGAACCGCCGGGACTATTGATATAAAAGCTAATGTCCTTATCAGGATCTTCCGATTCTAAGAATAACAATTGTGCCACAATCAAACTGGCTGTATGCTCATCAACCTGCTCTCCCAAAAAAATAATCCGGTCTTTCAAAAGTCTTGAATAAATATCATATGAGCGTTCGCCCATACTTGTTTGCTCCACAACCATTGGAATTAATGCCATCTAATCTACCCCCTCATTTAAAATATCTGATGGTTTATATATTACGCAATTACTGCACTTTCAAACATGAAATCTACAGCTTTTCTCATTTTAATATCCTTTTCGAGTATGGCAAAATTATCTGCACCCATTAACTCTTTTAGTTTGGAAATTTCCATTTTATACTGATCCGCCATGGCCTGCAATTCATTCTCAATATCTTCCGGTGATACTTCAAACTTTTCTGTGTTGGCAACTGCTTCAACTAAAAGTCTGGTCTTCGTTTTTTTGTAAGCATCGTCTTTTAATTCATTTCTGAATTCATTGACATCCTTCTGTAAATATTCAAAATATTTTTCAAGATCCATTCCCTGCCCTCTAAGCTGTTGGTCAAATTCCTGCATCATTTCAGTGATTTGATCTTGCACCATGATTTCCGGAATATCAATGTCATTTGCTTCATAAACCGCTTCTAAAACTTTATTTTTCGTCTCATATTCGCCTCTTGTTACGGCAGCTTTGTCAAGCTTTTCTTTTGTCTCTTTCTTTAACTCTTCCAACGTGTCAAATTCGCTGACATCCTTTGCAAATTCATCATTCAATTCAGGTAATTCTTTCCCCTTAATTTCATGAACTGTACATTTAAAGATGGCTTCTTTTCCCGCCAAGTTTTCAGAATGATACTCTTCAGGGAATGTTACTTTTACATCCTTGTTGTCCCCAACAGAAACGCCTACCAACTGTTCTTCAAATCCCGGAATAAAAGAACCGGATCCTAATTCAAGTGGCTGTCTCTCTGCGGTTCCGCCTTCAAACTGTTCCTCACCCACAAATCCGGCATAATCGATTAACACCACGTCTCCAAGCTCCGCAGGTCTTTCTAAAAGAACCAATCTGGCGTTTCTTTTTTGAAGCGCTTCCAGTTCCTTGTCAACATCTTCATCCTTTACAGTATGCTCAATTCTTGCGACTTTCACACCTTTATAATCTTTTACTTCAAATTCAGGCCTTACTGTTACCGTAATGGTTACTGTAAATCCTTCTCCTTTTTTAATCTCACCGAAATCTGCTGAAGGTCTATCTACAGGATAAAGATCTAAAGTTTCTACAGCTTCAGGATACCCGGTACCAAACAATTCATTGATGGCATCTTCAAAAAAAACATCCGCCCCGTAATTGTTTTCTATCATCTTTCTTGGTGCTTTGCCTTTTCTGAAACCGTCAACCGAAAACTTATCCTTCGTTCCTTGATAGGCTTTTACTTGCCCCTGTTCAAATTCTTCTGCTGTAAATTCCAATGTCAATTTCACTTCATTCTTGTCCCTTGATAAAAATGTTGATTTCATTATATATTTCCTCCTAAATAGTTTTAATGGCTTAATTTTACACATAGTGCAATGTCCATTATACCTTTTACGTGTTATATTGTAAAGGAATATTGAAAAAAAGTGACAGCATTTTTGTAAGGATTTCTCGCTACAAAACACCATCACCATTTTTACAAGGTCTCCCATACTGTCTTGATGACCATCAGGCAACATATCCACCTTGATTTTTCAAACACATCTTCCTATGCTTAAAATTTTTCCTTTGATACATGTATGGCTATTTCAGCTTTCACTGATTGTTTAATCTCCCAAGCTCTCTTTAGAGATCCCTTGAAAGAAGCCAAGCAGCCCGGATCCAATCCGATTTCCACACCTTCGTTACAAAGTGCGATCATCTTTGCCGCTTCCTTTTCTACAGCCATTAAAATGTCATTTGTTCTGTCTGCCCCATAAATCTTATCTGCCGCTTCTTTTTCTAAAGCCACAAATTTTTCAGCACTGGCACCACACTTTGGACATTTTTCAGGCGCTTTCTCACCTTCGCTGATCAACCCACATACACTACATTTCCACAACATATTTCATTCCTCCATTTTTCTTTGTTTTTTCAATACGCCTTGTCTACTTTGGCATATTTTTTATTTGAAATATTCTAACGACTATTTCCGTGATTTGATTGTACCCAAATCCTTTTTTTTTAAACAGGACCTTCCCCGTGTAATTTTTTTCATTGTATTTTATGGATGTCTATGGTAATATAATGAAGATACCCGTTTTGAAACGACTACATAAACATTGAAACATATCTCCTGTTTACTGTTGGTATTCAGGATTTGTTACAGTAGCCCCATTAGCTTGTACTGATTGGAGTATGAGTAGGACAGATTAAGGAACAATTATGGAAATTGAAATGAAATATGCTATTTCTACCACGGATACTGTGGATCATATTTGGAATGATTCGTGGCTTAAAGAAATGGAAGAAGTAAATACTCGTGAAAAAATCTATATGAAAGCATCTTACTTTGATACGGAAGACTATATCCTTTCCAAAAATGATATTGCTTTTCGTATTCGCATGGAAGGCAATCGCATTGTTGCATCGCTAAAGTGGAACGGCGAATCAACGGATGGCCTTCATACCAGGGAAGAAATCAATGTGCCTGTCAACGATGAGGCTTGCTTTATTCTCCCAAACCCTGAAATTTTCAAGGAGAGTGAGCCTGGAAAAGAGATGTTGGGCGTGCTTCAAGGCAGGCCTTTGCACAGCATTTTAGAAACCAGATTTTTAAGAAGCAAGTTTCGAATCGATACCGGCACGACGCTCTGTGAGCTATCCTTGGATACCGGCGAAATCGTCACAGATTTTGGAAATTCGCCAATATGTGAGCTAGAATTAGAGCTGTTTTCCGGAGATCAGGATGAGTTGCTGCAAATCGGAAAAAAGATAGCGGAAAAATACCATTTAGAACCTGAAAATCGTAGCAAATATGTTCGAGGCTTGAAACTATTACAGGATAACGAGTATCTGGATTAAACACAGTATGGACATTTTATAATTCTTATTTAATCTATGAAGTCCTCTTCATAGATTTCTATTCCTATGTCATTATTTAAAACTCGTCCCATTGTGATGGCTCCTTTCCCGTACTTATCCCGTATATGATCTATGGTTCTTTCTATGGTTTCATTTTTTTCACGCTTGGCGGTTTTTTCAGTGAACAGGCTAAGCTGCTCATTTTGTGTCTCATCCACCAGCCCTATGCCTGTAATGGTTATCATCCTAATGGGCAGGTTCTCTTCCCACTGCTTTTTAATAATCGCCAAGCTCATTCGATTAATCTCATCTGACAAATTTGTTCCAACATTGAACTGTTGTTGCCTGGAAATGGTTTTGAAAAACGGATCTTTAATATCTACTTTTATGCCCGTGCATTTTAACTGATAGGTCCTCAATCTACCGGCAACCACATCTGAAAGCGCTGCGGTTGCTACTCGAATGTCATCTTGACTGCGTAAATCCCGTTTAAAGGTAATGCCATTACCCACGGATTTAATCCTTCTTTTCTCACAGGCAAGACTTACTACGCTATTGTCCTTGCCATTTGCATAATCGTGAATATCACCTCCGTGTTTACCCAAAAGTCCTACGATTGCTTTTTTATCTGCCAATGCCAACTCACCAATGGTGTATATCCCAATATTTTGCAGTTTTTTTTCTGTGGCCTTCCCTACATAAAAAAGTTCTCCCACCGATTTTCCCCAAAGCATCTCCTTATAGTTTCCTCCATTTATGACGGTAGTCGCATCCGGCTTTTTGTAGTCGCTACCCATCTTTGCAAATATTTTATTGAAAGAGACGCCCACAGACAAGGTCAGGCCTAATTCCTCTTTTACCTTGGCCCTTATTTGATTTCCAATTTCCTCACCGGTTCCAAACAATCGCAGACTTCCTGTCACATCCAACCAAGATTCATCAATACTGTAAGGTTCTACCATATCTGTAAAGCTCTCGTAAATTTTATTAATTTCTTTTGAATATTTTGCATACAAATAATGATGGGGCTTTACCAAAACAAGGGCGGGACATTTTCTCTTGGCCTGCCAAACCGTTTCCGCCGTTACAATTCCATAGGACTTTGCCAAATCGTTTTTAGCCAATATAATGCCATGCCTACCCTCCGTATTGCCTGAGACCGCCACCGGCTTTTCCTTTAATTCCGGCAGTGCCAGCAATTCTACAGAAGCATAAAAACTGTTCATATCACAATGTAAGATAACCCGTTCTGTCATGAATAACCGCCTTTCTTTCCACCCCAACTGCATATTCTATTCCTATTTTACACTAGTAAATTTCTCTTGGCTAGTATATAATGGACATACCTGTTAATGATATTCATTATTTCAAAGGGGGATTGACATGAAAAATATCATGGTCTGTATCACACAGCAAAAAACGTGCGAACGGCTGATACAGTATGGTTATACCTTTTTAAATCAAAACCATCCGACAGAAGACGATGAACTTTTCATCATTCACGTTGCACATTATCAGTTTAATTTTTTAGGAAATTCAAAAGAAGGAGTCGCCTTAGAATACCTCTACGAAAAATCTTTGGAGTATGGCGCAAACCTCACCGTAGTTCGATCCGACGATGTTTTCAGTACATTGGTGGATTTAATTAAAAAAAACAAAATAACCCATGTGGTTTTAGGTGCTTCCGGAAATACCCAAAGCAATAACAATATCGTAAAGAAATTGCAAGAAGCAGTGGATTCAACGGTTGATTTTATAATCGTACCTTAAAAAAACAGCAAAAAGACAGCATAACTGCTGTCTTTTTTTATCAACCATGCCTTTTAAAATGAATTCCCAACAACATGAATGCGCATCATGTTGGTGTTTCCCTTTACGCCTACAGGAACGCCCGCTGTAATGATAATCACATCTCCGGCTTTAATCAATTCATGTGACATAGCCACTTCTACAGCCATGCGATGCACCTCCTCAGGGGTATCTTTGCTCCTGATCACCAATGGGTAGGTACCCCAAACCAACGATAAGCTTCTCGCAATGCGCTCCGTCATCGTAAAGGCTAAAATAGGTGCTTTAGGTCTAAACTTTGCAACGACTGTAGCCGTATGCCCTGAAGACGTGGGTGTTAAGATAGCGCGCGCTTTTAACCCATAGGCACTGGTGCACGTGGCATACCCAATGGCATTTGTAATGCTCTTGTTTCTATCAGGCGTACGACTCGCCAACAGTTTTTCGTAATCCAAATTTTCCTCTGCCGTCTCTGCCACTTCTACCATTCGTTTCACCGCTTCTACCGGGTATTTCCCCGCCGCAGTCTCACCGGAAAGCATAATGGCATCTGTACCGTCAAAGATAGCATTGGCCACATCAGCCACTTCCGCCCTTGTAGGCCTTGGATTTCTCATCATAGAATCCATCATCTGTGTAGCCGTAATAACAAACTTTCCTTGATCATTACATTTGCCAATAATACGTTTTTGGATAATGGGCACCATCTCTGCCGGAATTTCTACACCCAAATCCCCTCTGGCCACCATAATACCATCGGCTGCTTCAATAATTTCATCAATATTATCTACGCCTTCTTTATTTTCAATTTTCGCTATGATTTTAATATGGGCTGCACCTCTATCACGAAGAAGCCATCTCATTTCCTTAATATCTGCGGCTCTACGCACAAAAGAAGCGGCAATAAAATCCACATCCTGCCCAATTCCAAATTGAATGTCTGCCTTGTCTCGGTCTGTAATAGCCGGCAGTTTTACCTTGACACCCGGCACATTGACCCCTTTGTAATCTTTCACTTCGCCACCATTTTTTACGGTGCAAATTAAATCAAAACCATCAATTTGATCAATAACCAATTCTACTAACCCGTCATCAATTAAAATACGATCTCCCACAGATACATCCGTGGGCAATCCTGTGTAACTAATGCTACAAATATCCTGTGTTCCCGGCACGTCTCTGGTGGTCAGAATAAATTTTTGTCCTTCTACCAATTGAACTGCGCCCTCTTCAAATTTTCCGGTTCGGATCTCCGGCCCTTTTGTATCTAAGATAATGGCCACAGGCAAATCCAATTCACTTCTCAACTCTTTCACCAACTGAATTTTAAATTCATGTTCATCGTAGGTGCCATGAGAGAAATTTAACCTTGCGGCATCCATTCCTGATTCCATCATGCTTGCCAAAATATCTCTTTTTTCACTGGCCGGTCCTAATGTACAGATTATCTTTGTTTTTTTCATCTTTGTTTTTTTCATCCTTCTCCTTTTCGGTAAAACTCTTCCTTTACCTATCCCTTTATCAGGGTTCCTTCTTTCATGATTACCCTCATATGATCGGGTGAAATATTACCAATGTCATCCAGAGGGTTTCCTTCGATAACCAATAGGTCTGCATATTTACCTGCTTCAATTGTCCCTGTTATTTCATCAATTCTCAGCATTTCAGCACCGTTTTTTGTGGCGGCACAAATCACTTCCATTGGGGTCATTCCAGCCTTGTTTAAGGCTTGCATTTCTGTAATGGCATATTTTCCATAAGGTGTAAGTGTACTGCAAAAGGAATCCGACCCCACCACAATACGAATACCTCTCTTATTTGCATTTTTCAAATTATCAATAATTCGATTCAGTTCTTTCTCTGCTGTGGTTTTTCCTTCGTATCTGTCATGAATGGGTCTGTATGGTGGCTCATAAACAGTAAACCACTCAAAGAAAAACTGTAAGGTAGGACAAAATGTAATATCTTTTTCCAACATCATATCCAAACATTCTTCATTTAATTCTTGACCATGTATAATGGCCGATACACCGGCCTTGCAGGAGTTTAACGCTCCTTCATAACCTTCAGCATGGGACCAGACAGGTAACCCTACCATGGCGCTTTCATCCACCGCCGCCTGAATTTCTTCCATCGTATAATGGGAATCTTCTTTGGCATCCATCTCCCAAATTCCACCGCCTGTAGACCAAATTTTAATGGCATCGGGATTTTCTCTGACTCTCTTTCTAATATCCTTACGAAGCTCCCAAGGTCCATCAGATCGCTCTGCCCAAGGATGAGAGTCATGGTTATAATTTAATGGTAATTTATGAGAATCTCCATGGCCCCCGGTTCTGCAAAAACCCGATCCTGTGGTAACCGTTCTTGGCCCGGGGATCACGCCCGCCTCTATCATATTTCGAATGTGTGGTCCAAATCTGGAAATTTCCCCTACAGAAGTCAATCCATTTTCCAAAGCTTCTCTCGCTTGGGAAACGGCTACCACTGCTTTTTGGAAAATCGGCTCTAACACCCATTCCGTGTCATCATCACTTAAGTTTCCACTGTAATGCAAGTGGGTATCAATAAGTCCCGGCATAATAGTTTTACCCAAAACATCATAGACCACAACTTCCTCACCCTCTAAGGGTTTCATTTTGCCTGCATACTTGATTTTTTTATCTTCAATCAATACCAGCGAATTTTCTATGGGTGCCTTGCCGTTTCCGTCAATAAGCAACCCACCTGTAAATGCAATTTGTTTTCCTTTTACTTCTTTCATTTCTGCCTCCATATCTGCCAATGGGCGAACTTCCTTCACCCTTGCCGCATCTTCTATAGCTCGTGTACAAAATTTACATCATCTAACACTGCATCTGCAATATTATCACAATGATCTCCAACTCTTTCAATATTGTGAATAATGTCCGAATAAATCACGGTGAGTTCCGGAGAACACGTTCCCTGATTGAGTCGAACCATGTGATTTTCACGAAGAACTTCTTCTAAAATATCCATTTCATCTTCCTGAACCATGACCAACTTTGCCAAATGTTCATCCCCTCTTTGCAGTGCCTCAAAGGCTTCCACCACCATTTTTTTAGCCCTGTCAAAAAAGTCTTCCAATTCCTCTATGGCTTCCTCTGAAAAATTATATTTTCTTTCTACCTTAATTTGCGCAAATTCCGCAATGTTGGTGCAGTGATCCCCGATACGCTCAATATCACTGGCAACATGCATGAGCCCTCGAACACGCATGGCTTGCTGTTCGGTAAGCTCTGCGGCCGTGGAAATAGAAGCGAGATACCGTGCTGTGGCATTTTGCAGCAAATCCACCGTATCCTCTGTCTCCAAAACTCTTGCAATGGCTTTTGTGCTGCCCTGTAAAAACGCTTCTTTTGCATCATCAATCATGGTGGAAGCAAAGGCTGCAACTCGAGACAATTCTTCAGCTGCCAAGTGGATGGCAAATACAGGTTGATGAATCATTTTATTATCTAAATACATAGGTATTCGATCATTTGCAATGGTCTCTTCCCCCGGTAAAATTTTGGTAACGATTTTGACCAATACCCATATAAATGGTAGCCAAATCAACGTGTTTAATATATTAAAACTGGTATGCGCATTGGCAATCTGTCTCGCAATTACATCTATTTCAGCACCTTTTGGGGAAATAAACGCAACAAACTTTGCAAATAACGGAATAAACCATATAAACACCAACGTTCCCGTAATATTAAATATGGTATGAGCGATGGCCGTTCTCTTTGCATTGACAGATGCACCCACGGTGGCAAGCAATGCAGTAATGGTCGTTCCAATATTATCTCCAAATAAAATGGGTAGTGCGCCCTGCAATCCAATAATGCTTGTAACGCCATCCGGCCCCGCTTGCGAAGCCAAATTTTGCAGCACTGCAATGGTTGCACTGCTACTCTGTATAACTACCGTCATGCCTGTGCCCAAAAGAACACCCAATACAGGAATATTTTGAACGCTTAACATCATTTCCGCAAAGGCGGGAGAAGATGCCAAAGGCTTCATCACCTGACTCATGGTCTCAATGCCTAAAAATAGCAGACCAAATGCAAAAATAGTCTGCCCAACATGCTTCACCTGTCCTTTTTTAAAAAAGAAATAAAGAATGAAACCGATGACCAAAATAGGCCATATATAGTCGCCAATCTTAAAGGCAATTAACTGGGCTGTCATGGTTGTCCCAATGTTTGCACCTAAAATAATGCTAATTGCCTGAGGCAGTGTCATGAGTCCCGCACTGACAAAACCGATGACCATCACCGTAGTCGCACTGCTGCTCTGCAATACGGCGGTGGTCAACGCACCGGCAATTACACCAATAATCGGGTTGCGCGTCAACATAGCCAAAATGCTTCGCATTCTTTCGCCGGCAGCTTTCTGCAGTCCCTCACTCATCAAATTCATTCCATATATAAAAATTGCCAAACCACCAAGCAGTCCGAAAACAATTTGTACAATCTCATTATTCATTGTTTTTTGCTCTCCTTCATCCTACAGTAAAAACTGAAATGCCCGGTAATAGTATCTATCCCGGGTCAATTCGTCATCTATTAAATTGATAGTATATCTGCCAATTCCATATAAGTCTGATTGATTTCCTTTTTCATCTGTAGCGCTTGTTCCAAGTCACAATGAATTATTTCCGTTCCTCTAATTCCAATAGCCTTACTTCTGCTTTCCGCTTTCAGCAATTCTATGGCCTTATAGCCCATCCTGCTTGCCAAGATTCTATCCCGCGCCGTAGGCGAACCACCTCTCTGTGTATAGCCTAAAACCACCACTTTGGTGTCCATGCCTGTCTTTTCAATAATGGTATCCGCCAACTGTTGGGAAGAAATGTCTACCCCTTCCGCAATTACAAGGATGTTATGCAATTTTCCTCTGTTCCT
>JAVVUJ010000027.1:10713-11765 GCA_036653195.1 Anaerovorax sp.
CAAATAGCATGCATATCTGTAGGAATTTCAGGGACTAGAATGCTTTCCGCTCCACCCGCCAAGCCTGCATAAAGAGCAATGTCTCCGCAATTTCTGCCCATAACTTCAATGACCGTGCTTCGCTCATGAGATGATGAGGTATCACGAATATTCCCCACAGCTGTCAACACCGTATTGACAGCTGTATCAAAGCCTATGGTAAAATCCGTATATGCCAAATCATTATCTATGGTTCCCGGAAGACCCATCACCGTAATACCCGCCTTGGCCAATTCCAATCCGCCACGAAGAGATCCATCGCCACCTATGATAACCAATCCTTCTATTTCAAAACTGGACAACATATCCAATGCTCTTTTAAAACCTTCCGGTTCTTTAAAACTTTGGCTTCTGGCAGTTCTCAAAATAGTACCGCCTCTCTGTAATATATCTGCAACCGAAGATGTACTCATCTGGTTGATTTCTCCTTGAATCAGTCCTTCGTATCCTCTTTTAATTCCAAAAATTTCCATTTCATTGTAAATGGCACCTCTTACGACTGCACGAATGGCCGCATTCATGCCCGGAGAATCTCCTCCACTTGTAAGTATTCCAATTCTTTTCACGATAACTACCTCCTATCGCCTTATGCAAATACTCTTTTCACCCAATTGAAATTCAAGTCTCTGCCTTTTCATCTATGATTCTATATTCGTTGAACAGTATATCATCTTATATTATTCTTGCCAATAAGTTCTTCTAATTTTTCATACAATTTTTTCTCCCCGTTTACCCAAAGATCCGGTTTCGTCTTATACCTTTTTCTTGAAGCCATAGCCCTTATAATCACGGGGATTTCTCCCGGGTGTGCCTGTAAAATTCCCTTGAGCTCCCCAAGTGTTTCTCCCTCATCCATATCCTCAGTGATTATCAACTGAATGGGTTTCTCCTTTGTATCTCCGGTATTTGTGGGCCTGCCCTCCGTCACACGGACTTCTTCAATATCTGTAATTTTATCTGCCAATATTTTCGGCAATTCATCTTCTTTAAAATTAACAGTTCCCTTTACAACA
>JAVVUJ010000027.1:11775-20436 GCA_036653195.1 Anaerovorax sp.
AAAAAGATCTTCCAACAACAGAAACGCCATCATTTTTCCACTCTTTGTCATCAGCGTCTTCTTATGGTTGATCATCCCACCTACTGTGATCATCATCCCATCTTTGATGGGACTGTCTCCTTCAGGATCGGACGCATGAATCAATTCCTCCGTATCTGTTGTAGAGATTTTTTTCAATTTTTCTTCATAATCCGCCAAAGGATGCCCTGTAATGTACACACCCACCATTTCTTTTTCCATGGCAATGAGTAAATTTTGATCAAAGTTGGCTACGTGGGGCAAAACACCTACACTTCCTGCCTGTTCCATGATTTCCGTATTCATTTGAAAAAAATCCAGTTGACCTTCTATATTTTTTCTCATATTATTTTGTGCAGACTCTATCAATCCTTCATAAACAGCCAGATGTTGCGCTCTGTTTTCATTTAAGCAATCCAATGCACCTGCCTTAATCAAACTTTCCACGGCCTTCTTGTTTATTTCTTTAATAGGCAAGTTGTTGATCCACTGAAAGATATCTTTTGGTTTCCCTTTCTCGGCTCTGGCCTTTACAATGGCGTCAATGACACCTTCTCCCACATTTTTCACACCCAACAATCCAAAACGGATTTTGCCTTCTTTTACAGTAAACTTTTTATGACTCTCTTGAATGTTGGGTGGCAACACTTCCATTTTCATTTCATGGCAATTTCGAATGTACTTGGCAATTTGTGAAGAATCTCCTATCACACTGGTCATCAAGGCGGCCATAAACTCTACAGGATAGTATGCCTTTAAATACGCTGTTTGATAAGCTAAAACAGCATAGGCAGCCCCATGAGATTTATTAAAAGCATATTCTGCAAAACTGATCATCTGATTGTAAATTTCTTTTGCAGCCTGTTCCGTGATACCATTTTTAATACATCCCTTGATTTCCTCCCTACCGTTTTCATCCTTTTTGCCATAAATGAAATAGGTTTCTTCTTGGAGCATCACATCACGTTTCTTTTTGCTCATGGCTCGCCTTACCAGATCACTTCTTCCATAGGTATAGCCCGCCAATTCACGAACAATTTGCATGACCTGTTCTTGGTAAACAAGGCAACCATAGGTCACCGACAAAATAGGTTCTAACTTTTGATCCAGATACACAATGCCTTTGGGATTTTTCTTGTTTTCAATGTAAGTGGAAATAGAAGCAATTGGACACGGTCTGTACAATGAAATACCCGCCACAATATCTTCAAAGCAGTCCGGCTTTAAATTCCTCATAAACTGTGTCATACCTGAACTTTCCAACTGAAAAACACCCTGGGTATTTCCACTGCTAATCATTTCAAAGACCTTTTCATCATCGTATTCCATCTTTGATAAGTTAATGGTCACCTGATGGTTTTCTTCTATCAGTTCCAAGGCATCCCGAATGACAGTGAGGGTTCTGAGTCCTAAAAAGTCCATCTTTAGAAGGCCTAATTCCTCAATGGTTCCCATGGGAAATTGTGTACTGACGCCCTTATCCGCAAGATAAAGGGGCACATACTCATTAATGTTTTTCTTGGAAATGACCACCCCCGCCGCATGCGTAGATGCATGTCTGGGCATCCCTTCTAAGGCTTTGGCCATATCTAAAAGTTCATGCACTTTTTTATCATCGGTATACGCTTTTTTTAATTCCTCCGTGGTATTCATAGCCGTTTCCAAAGTCATACCCAAATGAAAGGGAATGGCTTTGGCGATCACATCCACATCTCCATAAGGCATATTTAAAGCGCGCCCCACATCTCTTACAGCAGCCTTGGCTTTCATGGTTCCAAAGGTAATAATTTGTGCTACTTTTTCTGTGCCATATTTTTCAATTACATAATTAATGACTTCCTGTCTCCGTTCATAGCAGAAGTCAATATCAATATCCGGCATGCTGATTCTTTCCGGATTTAGAAATCTTTCAAAAATCAAGCCGTATTTAATGGGATCAATATCTGTAATTCTCAATGCATAGGCTACGATGCTACCTGCCGCCGAACCTCTTCCCGGACCGACCATAATGCCATTTTCCTTTGCATAGTTGATAAAATCCCACACGATGAGAAAGTATTCCACATAGCCCATGCTTTCTATGGTATTCAATTCATAGGCCAATCGTTCCTGCAATTCTTCTGTAACCCTTCCATATCTGTATTGCATACCCTGTTGGCATAATTCTCGCAGATACACCTGATTGTCTTTTCCTTGGGGCGCAACAAATTCCGGTAAATGGATTTTACCGAATTCAAACTCCACATTGCATCGTTCTGCAATGAGGGCGGTATTGGAAATGGCTTCAGGCATATGTGTAAAGAGCTTTGCCATTTCCTCTTCTGATTTTAAATAGAACTGATCGTTTGGAAACCGCATGCGATTTTCATCATCCACAGTTTTTCCTGTTTGTATGCACATTAAAATATCGTGGGCTTTGGCATCTTCCTGACGAATATAATGGACATCATTGGTAGCTACAAAAGGAATTCCCGTCTCTTCTCCAATGCGCTTCATCCCGGGAAATACCTTGATTTCTTCTTCCAAATATTGATCTTGTAATTCTAAAAAAAAGTTTCCCTCTCCAAATATATCCAATAACTCCAACGCTTCTTTTTTTGCGCCTTCATAATCATTGTTGAGCAATTTTTTCTGTACATCTCCTGCCAAACAAGCGGATAGGGCAATAATGCCTTTGCTGTATTTTCTCAACAGTTTTTTATCAACTCTGGGTTTATAATAAAAACCATCTATAAATCCTGCCGAAACAATTTTAATTAAATTATGATACCCCTCCTGTGTTTCTGCCAACAAAACAAGGTGCCCTTGGCGCTTGTCCTGTTGAACCTCTTTGTCTTCCATGGTTCTTGCTGCCGTATAGACCTCGCAACCAATAATGGGTTTGACCCCCTTTGCTTTTGCGGCTTTATAAAAATCCACCACCCCGAACATGACACCGTGGTCTGTAATAGCCACAGAGTCCATGCCTAATTCTTTGACACGATCCATCACGTCTCGTATTCGAACGGCGCCATCTAAAAGACTATATTCCGTATGTAAATGTAAATGTGTAAAAGCCATAAATTCTCCCAAAACAATGATTTGTTAATTCCAACTGTATAGTAACCACCTTTAAGTGGTTATTATACCACAAACTACCTATAAATCTAGATTGGAGTTTGTGATTCAATGAACGCTACCTTACGGCAACGCCGAACTGTTGATATTGCGTTCATTATACCATAAATGCAACGCATTTTGGTATAATCCGGCATGTGCCTTTTCAGCCCCAAGGCTGAAATTCTGGCACGCCACTCCAAACGTATAATAACTGCCTACTGGCAGTTATTATACCACTGTTTCATGTCTTGAATCAAATTTTATTTGCCTTCATAGTTACCCATGCCGTCTAATTAAGCTTTCCCATTCCCGTAATTTTAATCTTTCTGCCGGCAAAAACTTTTTCTTCATTTTCAATCACATCTACCATCACATCTTGAATATCCTCCACAATTTCATATGTGCTGCATCCAGATGCAAATAAGGTTCTTTCAATATGTTGGCGCCCGAGATGAATGGCATAAAACATGGTTTCTTCCAATGTTTTATACTGTGTCCTTTCCCACGGTGTATTCAAAATATATTGCTTTGTACCCTCATCAATGTGTATTTCAATCTCTACCACTTCCATGACTTGCCCCACTGCCGCACCGATAGCATTGGCCACTTCAGCATGTTCAGGAACCATCACCTCTGCGCCAAAAACATCTGACAAAGGCAGCGCCCACGCCATTACCGGTGCACCTATGGCAATAATCGGCTTTTGCATGGCTAAATGAAACTGCAGCATGTCTTGACCTTTTCCCGTAATTATTTTTTGTATGAGATGCATGGCTTCCTTACTTTCTGCCAAGTTTAAGGAAACCCCATCAAAATCGCATAGGCTCTGAAAAACCGTCATGCATAACTTTTCTTTCATTAACTTCTCTACTTGTTCTGTGAATTTTTTAACGCTTAATTCCATTCTTTTGGCCAAAATCTCAACGCCTACTCTGGCCACCTCTTCATTTCCCGCTATGTATCTACCTTGTACGTGAAGAATGTCCGTGGGTGTTACGGAAATCCTGCCCAAAATACCTTTCTGAATAAGAGGTAACAAATCAAGTTTTTCCGGTTCTTTCCCTAAAAGTTTTCCAATATAACTGAGGCTGTGTGGTGCATCCCGTAAAATTTCCGTAATTTTTTGATCCTGCTCACACAAGTCTTGTCCTAAAGAATCATTGAGCAACAAATAACAGTCGGCTTCATAGGCCGCATAGGTTTGATATTCCCCTTGCCTCTGAAAACTCCTCATTTCATAGGCCAGATTGGGATAGTCTTTTCCCACCAAACTCAATGGGATGGCCTTTTCCGGCCCAATCTCTATTTTCCCTCCACTATTTAGAAAAATATGGCTATCGCCACCTAATCCAAAGGTTGAAATTTCCGCAGCGCGCACTCTGGTCATCCATCCGCCCACCTTCGCACCCGCTTCTTTTATTTTAACCACACCACTTTTAATATAAGCAAGATCTGTGGTCGTCCCACCCATATCTAAGATAAATCCATCTGTTTTCCCTGTAAGAAAAGCACCGCCCATTACACTGGCTGCCGGCCCTGAAAGAATCGTCTCGATGGGTTTGATACGTGCCAAACTTTCAGGCATAAGGGTTCCATCACCTTTTACAATCATCAACGGTGCTTCCACTTTATACATATCCAAAACTCGTTTTGTAGCATCTATCAAACTGCCAATAATGGGCAAAAGCCGTGCATTTAAAACAGCCGTTACCGTCCTTTGATAGAATCCCAATGCAGACGTAAGCTCATGGGCACAAACGGTAGGTACGCCTAACAACTGGTCCACCCAATTCCTTACTAAAACTTCATGATGGGGATTCCGAACACTGGCATACCCTGATATGGCAATGGCTTCTACTTTTCCTAAAAAACTTTTCAGCTGCTCCTTGGCCAACTCCTCATCCAAGTCTTCTTTTGACCTTCCCATCATATCAAATCGCCCTTGAAGTCTGATACAATATTCAGCGGAGGTTTCTTCTTCTAAATCTTCTCCGATTAACACAAGCCCCACCTTGCAGCCTCTCCCTTCTACAATGGCATTGGTTGCCAACGTGGTGGAAAGAGAAACCAGATTGACTTCATGAAAATGATTAAAATCCATGTTTTCCATACAATTTTTGATGCCCACTGTTAAATCCTGTTTTGTGGTCAACGCCTTGGCCTTACATAAAATTTCTTTTGTAACAGAATCTACCACAACGCCGTCCGTATAAGTTCCACCTGTATCCATCCCCAATATCAATGACATATTTGTTTCCTCCTTATTTGATCTTATGTAAAATGAAACGAATCCATACTGTCCATTATATGGGTTGAAATTAAAGTTTCTCTAAAGTTTTCCTAATTTTTACTTATACAGTAGAACGCTCATGCATTCCCCTCCAATCAATAGTTGCTAAATCCTGGGTAAATGGCGTACTTGTCTTTTCCTTGTTCCTTGGCATAATACATGGCGCCATCGGCATTTTTATACAGCTCACTAAAATTTTCTCCGTGAGACGGAAACATAGCAATTCCTATGGTCCCTGAAATCTTATAATCCTTATTTATACCCGTATACATATGGTGAAACATATGGCAAATTTGCTGTGCCTTTTCAATGACTAAAGTCTCATCCTTCACTTGATTCATATAAGCAAGAAATTCATCGCCACCAATCCGCCCAACAATGTCATCTTTCCCAAATAGAAGGAGTAGTCCCTGAGATACTTGTGAGAGCACTTCATCCCCAAAAGCATGTCCCAACTGATCGTTGACATTTTTAAAATTGTCCAGATCAATGAGCAGAAGTGCACCACTCATCTCGCCTCCCACTATGGGCTGGATCGCACATTTAATCAACGACTCAGTGGTAACCTTATTGTAAAGGCCTGTCAAAAGATCCCGTTCTGCTTTGTGTTGCAGCAAAATTTCTCTTTGCTTCATCTCATGAATGTTTCTGATACAGCCTATGCAATGCACACTTTCCGTTTCTTCATCAACGAAAGATTGCAATGAACAACTCACCCATATGAGTTCACCGTTCATATCTCTTCGATACTCTATGATCTTGTGTGAAATCCCTTCTTCATAATTTCTCATGAGAATTTCCCTGTTAATTTGTGCATGCACAAGTTCACGATCTGCCTCATAAACCATATGATTGATGAGCAGTTCCATGACTCTGTTAAAATCATCTGTAGGTGATTTACAATAAGCATTTACAATCGTTTCATGACCACTTATAAACCGATTTCCGGTTAGATCTACCTCATAATAAAAGGTGCCCTCTTTGCCGCTCAGTTTCAAATAACGTGCCTCGCGTTTATATCGCAATTCCACACTTTTTTCTCTCGTAATATCCTGCAAAATGCCAATGGCTCGCACCGTGTTTCCCTCATCATCAAAAATAGCAGTAAATGTAAGTCTATTCCATAAGATGCGTCCGTCTGCCGCCCTGGCTTGCAAAACACAACTGCATTTTTTCACCCCATCATCCAGTTGCCTGAATACCTCTAAATACTCATTTTTAGACTCTGCCAATACAGTCCCACTGTCTAAAATACTCTGTGGCATGTTTTCTACCAGTTCCGGAACGCCATATATTTCCTTTGCTTTTGAGGAGTGATACATGGTATGTGTCTTCATATCATAGTCAATAATAATGTCCTCAATGCTTTGCATTGCAATTCGATACCGCTCTTCATCCACTTTTAGCGCAAGCTCCGCCTCTTTTTTGCCACTAATATCGGTTAAAATCCAAACACCTACGTTTTCCCCCCGCAACACGGTACGTTTTCCACGAAGGGACACCCAAACCACCACATGATTTTCACCACACAATCTATGTTCCAAATTAACACAGTTTCCATAAACTAACTGGTTTTCTATTTTCTTCGTCAATTTTGCAGCATCTTCAGGAAGAACCCATTGCATGGCACTCTGCCCAATAATTTCTTCTTCCCTCTTTCCAATCAGTTCTCCATATCCTTGATTGCACCGTATAACGGGAAACCCTTCATTCATAGTTGTAATCAGAACACCACCGATTAAATTTTCATACATGGTTTCCAGTTCAACTGTTTTTTCTTCCAATGTTTTTTGTGTTTCTACAATCTGGGTAACATCCTGTAGCATCTCTATATATTTCCCATCCGTTTCCCTTTCATGATTCAGCAATGCAGTACTTACCATATATCTTTTTCCATTCTTTTCGTAATAAGTACATCTGTTCCCGTTGTTCTCCATTTTTTTAATTGCACAGTCCGGTGTATGGCAAATACAGGTATTCAGATAGCAACAGGGTTTTCCAACCATGTCTTCCTTGCAGTCAAACAGCTCAATTGCAGCAGCATTCATAAAATCCAACCTATATTGTCCATTCACGATAAACAATGGAAATGGGTTCTTATCTAAAATTTTTTTAAAATAGTCCCTCTCTTTGCGCAACATCCTATGGATTTTTCTGTTTTGATAGATGGCATACAAGGTGAATAGCACAAATAACATACCCATGCCCATTAACAATGAAAGGGCTTTCAAATCCGTTTTTGCCGCAACAATATAAAATGGCAAACACATCAGTATAAAAAATAAAATTTCGATTATTTTTTTGTTCTTTATTTTTTTCATAACAGTCCCTCATCACATTCATTTAATTGTGCTACATTATAATCTATTTGCAAAGAAACGTCTACATTATTTTGTTTAATTTAGATTGTTCATATTATTCAGATATTTCATTTCCCAAATTGACATAATTGACAAAATATGCTACCATGTGGCGTATATATAGAAGTGGCGTATATAGAGTAAGGAGAATCATGAAAATAAAAGCCATCATACTGTTAATCTGCGGATTTTTGTCTCTGGCTGTTGGGAGCATTGGACTGGTGCTACCCATCCTGCCCACCACACCCTTTGTGCTGGTGGCCGCCGCCTGCTTTGCATCTTCCAGTCCTCGCCTGCATCAAAGATTGTTGCGCACCAAATATTTTGGAGAATTTATTGATAACTACCAAAACAAAACTGGGGTCACCACCGCTGTGAAAGTAAGAGGAATTGTGTTCTTATGGGTGACCTTGTCCTTGTCCGCGCTTATTTTTTCAGTTCTCCATGTGCGCCTAATCCTATTGGCAGTGGGAATCTGTGTCAGCCTACATATTATTTTACTGAAAGGCCGGTCGGTATAACCCCTATCCTATACCCATGATGCACAGGCAATATAGAAAGCGACTATCCAAACTTGGATTAATTATGCCTGATAACCCTGTCGCTGGAGATGTCAGGATCACCTCTATTTCTAAGCATTATAAAAGCACTTGCTATTTTTATTTAGCAAGTGCTTTTATTCAATAATTTCAATTGATTTGATTTCATATAGGTGAGCTGCCAACTCGCCCCCTACATCAAAGTGCTTTGTCGATTTAATTACTTTTACTTCGATATACTCCCCACCATAATTCCCATCATCATCAGGTTCATTATCTAATTCTGAAGTATGTCCAATGACTTTCGCTATTATAATTTCATCCTCAAATGTAATTTTAACATTTTTCCCTAGAT
>JAVVUJ010000028.1:0-19926 GCA_036653195.1 Anaerovorax sp.
GACAGTGAATGGGAACTTGCACAGGAAAAGAGAACTCCCACACCAACTCCCACACTTTAGGTGTGGGACTAGACCCAATTAGTCCTATTTCAGAGAAAAAACAGGGCTGAAATAACAAATAAAAAACCCTTTGAAACGTTGAAATTTCAAAGAGTTTTTAATGGTGTCCGCGAGAGGAATCGAACCTCCGACGCACGGTTTAGGAAACCGACGCTCTATCCGCTGAGCTACGCAGACCTATAGGCTGAAAATTGTGTTCCAGTGGCTACGTCAATGAGTATACCACAGATGACAAGTAAATTTCAAGGCGATTTCGCACATAATTTTCAAGAAGTTGCCTGAAATTGAGTCGATACAGTGAGGACTCAGTTTCAGGGAATCTGGAAAAGTATTTTATGTGACCCAGTTGCGCAGCAAAGTAGTTACTATAGATAGCAAAGGATCTGCACATTAAACTTCTGTTGATATGTAGACTTTTGGTAGCCGTTGACCAAAGGCACAGATCACTTCATAATTAACCGTATTGGTTTTTTCAGCAATTTCATCAGCAAGAATGCTTAAATTTCCGTCACTGCCCATGACGATGACCTCATCACCATCCTGCACATTGGGGACATCCGTCACATCAATCATGCATTGATCCATGCAGATATTGCCTACTACAGGCGCATATACACCGTTTATGATGACACGACCTTTCCCGTTTAAAGATCGGGGATACCCATCTGCATAGCCTAAAGCGATGGTTCCAATCAGGCTTTCGCGCGCGGTGGTGAAAAGCCGCCCATAGCTGATGGATGTGCCCGCGGGCACTTTTTTAAGCTGTATAATCGTCGCTTTGATAGACATAACCGGCTTGATAGACAGTTCTTTTTTGTCAACTTCTGAAGAAGGATAGCCGCCATAGAGGATGATTCCCGGTCTGACAGCATCAAAGTGGCAAAGGGGTAATTCCATAATCGCAGCACTGTTGGCCAGCGTTTTAAAGCCAATTTCGATATCTGCCATTTGTAACTTTTCATAGAAATCTTCAAATTTCTCAATTTGTTCTTTGGCATAAGTTTTATCCGATTCGTCCGCTGTAGCCAAATGAGAAAAAACACCTTTAATACGCACATTGCTTAACCCATCTATTTTTTGAATTTCGGCAATAGAGGACTCTTGGGGTAAAAGACCGACACGCCCCATGCCGGTATCAATGGCAATGAGTACAGATGTAGTTTTCCCGGCCCGTTCGCTAGCTTTGGAGATGGCCAAAGCGTTCTCGTAAGAAGCCGTTACCGGTGTAATATCATAGGTGACCAGTGTATCAACGTACAGGGTAGGCGTCAATCCCAACATAATAATGGGGCAGGTAAAGCCTGCTTCTCTTAAAGAAATGGCTTCAGGGAGAACTGCCACTGCCAAAGTTTTTACACCATTGGCAAGTAAAACACGAGAAATTTCCACAGCACCATGGCCATAAGCATCTGCTTTTACAACACCGATGATGCCAGTATATTTTTCTAATTTTGCCCTAATTTGACTGATATTGTATCTTAAATAATCTAAATTGATTTCTGCCCAAGCAGATCGTAATGCATCTTTAAACATAATTTTCCTCCATATATTGTCATGCCTCCCAACTAAAAAAAGTAAAAGATGATATTCCCCATGAAAAGCATATCACCTAAAATAGAATTTTGCACGTTTTCCAATAAAAACGTGTTCCCGGACAAAGCTGTAAACGGAACGATTAAGGCCAAAACAATAAAGACCACAACCAATCCTTTTAATGTACCTATGATTAATCCTAAAAAACTGTCAATACCTCCGATGATCCCATGGTTAGATTTTTTTGAAAACAATTTGACGAGAAGAAAGAAAAATAGTTTCAAAGCAATAATAATGAGAAAAAAACAGGACAGTGAAAAAACAGCCCGAGAAATTTTTGTAGCAATGGTATCGGAAATCGTTGTGGCAGCGCTAATAATTAAATCGCTTATTAACGATGGGAAATTGTTCAGCGAATTTTCAAAAGCCACACTGTCTAAGGCAATATTGGCAGAGATGAGTGCATGTATTGTATCATAAAACGTGGTATTTTGCAGTAAAAATTCCGAAACCTGAGGAAGCCACGTAAAAGCCAAGACGATTGACAAAATCCAACCCGTCATCTGTACAAATGTTTGTACAAATCCATGACGATAGCCTTGAATTCCGGTAAATATGACAAGAACCAAAATCACTCCATCAACAATCATCCAAAAAACTCCCTCATTGTAAGCAAGCTATCCACTGCCAAAGGGCGTGGAGACACCAGTGTGTTTTCCGGTTGATATTCGAAAAAATTGGGCAAGATACCTGC
This sequence comes from Anaerovorax sp., assembly GCA_036653195.1. Classification (GTDB taxonomy): domain Bacteria; phylum Bacillota; class Clostridia; order Peptostreptococcales; family Anaerovoracaceae; genus JAVVUJ01. Next base: position 2,348 of record JAVVUJ010000028.1, read on the forward strand.
CATAAATATCAGTCCATGAGCACACGAAAGTAAGTTATAAAAGGCTTTTGCCCATTTCATTTAGCTGGGCTTCGCGTTTGGCCATGCCCGCAATAAGATTTGCAATGTGTTGATCAAACGCCAGACCCAGTTCTTGTGCGGCAAGAGGCGCCTCTGCTCGGCTAATGGCTTTTGCAAAGCCTTTATCCTTAAATTTTTTCTTTACAGATTTGACTTCCATGGTAAATCCTTTGGGATCTCTGACAAGGGCGCAAGCAACCATAAATCCACACATTTCATCGGATGCATGTAATACTTTTGCAGCCAAAGTCTCTCTGGTAACGCCGGACATTTCTGACCAATGGCTTTGAATGGTGGCGATAAAATCATCGTCATACCCTGCATTCTTTAAAATATCAACACATTTCAGCGTGTGTTCTTCCGGAAATTCTTCATAATCTACATCATGAAGCAATCCGATGGCAGCCCATCTATCTGTATTTTCACCGAAAATTTCAGCATAAGTAACCATCCCCGCTTCAACAGCCAGGGAATGTTTGAGCAGTCTTTCGGATGATACATGTTGTATCAGCAAATCCCAAGCATTGTCTCTCATAGTCATAATTTCGTACCTCCTAAAATATATATACTTATAGTATCAAGTTAGAGGGCAAATATCAAGGAAAAGAAGAAAAACGGGGGATGGGAAATGAATTATAAAAAGTACAACCGAACATTTATTATGTTTGAAGAGGAAAATAGGGAATTTGCAAAGAATGATGAAACCATAAAAGGCCATCTGAGAGTAGAAACGGGAAATAACAAAGGTGCCATGAGATGTACGCTAGACAATCTAAAGCCCTTTGAAAATGGAGAATACATATACAAGCTCATTTTTATGGGCGTGAAAAAAGAAAAAACGATCTATGAAATTATAGGAACTGTTTCTCCAAATAAAGGCGGAAATAGTGAAACGTATTTCCGATTTTTACCTTTAAATGTAGATGGAAATGGAAGCGAGTATGACGATTTCCATGCAGCCATTGTTGCAGCAGTTTCGGCTACGGACCAGCAAGAGCCTTTACATCCGGTGCTGAAGGCCAGCTTAAACAGCGATGAAGAAATCTTTAAACAAAAAAATCAAACAAATAAAGGATTTCAAAAGAAAGAAATTCGACAAATGAGAGGACGCCATCAAAGCAATAGGGTGAATCAAGGGACAGAAAGACAGGAACGGGAAGAAAGAGGCGTAAAGCCAAGGAATACGGGGGAAAATTATAATCGCTTCTATAATCAATATGTATTGCAAGCTTGTCAATACCTGGCGCAAATGGCAGAACGGTATGAAACCATCGTGCCTTTTGAGGGAGAGACAGATAAGACGGGGGCAGGTTGGAAGAAAATTAGCAACGTATCCAATTTACCGTTGGTGGCACCGGGTGCTCACTATTTTGCCACAAAATATAAACACTATATTTTTGGCGGAACAGAGAAGGCCTTTTACATTGGAATACCGGGGAAATTTTCCAAGGAAGAACAACCGGATGGAGGCGAATCCGGCTTTATTTGCTGGCAGGCAACCAGCGTAAAGGATATAGGTGAGAAATCGACTGTTTCAAGGGATTACGGATATTGGATTGTAAAAATAGAAGGACAGACGGGTGACATTGTAGAGGCTTGAAAGGGCATGCAATAAAAAGTGTAATAAAAAAGAGGGCTTCCCTCTTTTTTTTGTTTGAAAAAAAACAAAAAATGTGTTACTATTGATAAGTCTGTAGAGACATGAATTATTGAGAAAATAAAACTTCCTGAAAAGGAGAGAAAAAATTGTCACAAACACCGGAATATTTTATGGCAGAAGCGTTAAAAGAAGCCCAAAAAGCGTTCGATATACAGGAAGTGCCTGTAGGTGCCATAATTGAAAAAGAAGGAATCATTATAGGCAGGGGTTATAACTTGATTGAAAGTGCGAAAGATCCCACAACACATGCAGAACTTATGGCCATTAGGCAGGCGGCAAAAACCTTAGGCGCGTGGCGATTGTTAGATTGTACCATGTATGTGACCACAGAACCCTGTCCCATGTGCGCCGGCGCCATGGTACTTGCCAGGATTAAAAAAGTTTATATAGGCACGCCCGATAAAAAAACAGGAGCCTGTGGTTCGTTGATGAATACGTTGCAGGATGACAGACTCAATCATCAGGTGGAAATAGAAACCGGCATTTTGCAAGAAGACTGTGAAAAATTGATGAAAATATTTTTTAAAAATCTTAGAAAAAAGAAATTTGGAGGTAAAAATGAAGAGAATAGGTAGCATACTAAGTCTTGCAGTTATATTGGTATTATTGGCATCCAGTACTTGCTTTGCTGCAGGATTAAAGGTTGTAGACAGCTATCCCAGCGAAGGTGAAAAAGGTATGCAACCCAATGGTGTTGCCATAAAATTGACTTTTAACGAAGACGTTTCCGCAAAGGACATTCAAGGGGCAAATATGAAATGCTTTAAGTTGGTGGACAGCAAAAACAAACCTATTCCGTTGAAGGCCTTTTATGGAGAGAAAAAACCAAATGATATTTTAGTGATTGTAGAAAAAGAGTTGGCATCCAATTCTTCCTATAAATTCACACTTTCTGAAGACTTTCAGGCGTCTAACGGTGATGTTTTGGGAGAGAAAAAGGTGATTGATTTTAAGACCGTCAATATAGAGCGAAACATGAATATCCAGATGATTTTAATGGGTATTATGGTAGTTGGAATGATTTTCTTCACGTCCATATCCACGAAAAAGCAGATGGAGAAAGAGCAGAAAAAAGCGGAGGCCGAAGGGAGAGTCAATCCATATAAGGTGGCCAAGGAAACGGGAAAGCCAGTAGAAGAAGTCATGGCGCAATTGGCTAAAGAGAAAGCAAAGGCAGAAGCAAAAGCCAAGCGAAGAAGCGGCGGCAATGGTAGTAACGAAGAGGATGATGACGAGGACGAAGAGGTTGTTGTTTCAAATAATAAGAGAGTAAAAGGACCCAGACCTATTTCGGCAGGCGGTAGCACCTACGTAACGGGCAGAAAGGCAGCGGCGGAGAAAGCAAAACTTGAAGCTGAGAGGAAAGCGTTAGCGAAAAATACCAATCCTAAAAATGCTACTGGAAAGAAGAAAAATAAGAAAAAGTAAAGTATAAATTCAATGGATAGGTGTGTAAAATACGCCTATAAAAAGAATGTAATTGTAGCAAATCATTAAAAAAATATGGACTGCACTGTGAAGCAATCGTTAGGCAGGGCAGTCCATTTTAGTTGTATAGGAGATCTTATGAAATCGATTATATTAAAATCTTATGCAAAGATTAATTTGTCCATTGACGTAAAAGGAAAAAGAGATGACGGGTATCACGAAGTAGAAATGGTTATGCAGCAAATTGATCTGTATGATAAAGTGACCGTGACTTGGGAAGCCCGTGAGGAAGATTGCGTTGGCAGCAAGAAGGAGCCTGTAGAAATTCAAATAGAGACCAATTTATCGTATCTGCCTGTCAATGAAAAAAATATTGCTTATAAAGCAGCGGCACTTATGGTGGAGACGTATTTGCAAGGAAAAAGAGGAATCATTGGTGTAAAGTTGGAAAAACATGTGCCGGTTTCTGCGGGGTTGGCAGGGGGTAGTGCCAATGGAGCGGCAGTCATTCATGGACTTTCAAAGCTATGGGAATTGCACCTGCCTATGAAAAGATTACAGGCGTTGGGTACCCAATTAGGTGCCGATGTGCCTTTTTGCATTATGGGGCAAGGTGCATTAAACAAAGAATTGGGATTTTCCCAAGAAGAAAACAGTGGAACTTGTGCTATTGCAAGGGGTATAGGGGAAGAACTGGAAGTGATTCCCGGTATAAAAAGTTGGGTATTGCTTGTAAAACCACCCATCAGTGTATCCACAGCCCACGTATATGGGAAACTGAATATAGGCCAGATAGAAGCAAGACCGGATACCGTGGAACTGGTGGAGGGATTAAAACAAAGGAATTATCAAAAAATTACAAAAAATATGATGAATGTGCTTGAAAATGTCAGCTTAAAGGAGTATCCTGTAATTGTGTATACAAAGAACAATATGCAAAAAACATGCAAAGGCAAAAAAATTCTGATGAGCGGAAGTGGGCCGACGCTATTCACCCTGTATCCAACGAAAGCAAAGGGCAAGAGTGCTTATGAAAAAATGAAAAGCCAAGTACGAGAAACGTATTTGGTGAGAAGCCTTTAGTAACACCACAGAAGAGGAGAAATTAAATGTTAAACTTCGATATCCAAAGCCACAAACCACTCAGAGAGATTGTATATGAAGAATTAAGAAGCTTAATATTGACCGGTCAGATCAAGCCGGGAACAAGGATGATGGAAATTGAGCTTGCCGACGATATGGGCGTAAGCAGAACACCCATTAGAGAGGCCATTAGAAAGCTTGAAAAAGAAGGATTGGTGACCATAGAACCAAGAAAAGGAGCCTATGCTTCGGAAGTATCCATAAAGGACATGGTGGACATCTTAGAGGTGCGTGGCACATTGGAAGGTTTGGCTGCCTACCTGGCTGCTACCAGAATGACAAAGGAAGAGAAAGAACTGCTGATTGAGTATTCCAATAAATTTGATGCCTCTGTGGAAAGCAACGATATCGCCGGTATGATTAGCCATGATACAGAATTCCATCATTTTATTGTGCAATGTTGCAGAAATAGCCATTTGCTCCATATGGTAGAACAGTTGCAGGAATTGGTTTTACGGTTTCGATATATTTATTTTAAAGATTTTAAACGGGCGGAAGATATGCCGGCAGAGCATAACTACATTTATTCGGCAATTTTAGATAGCGATGAAGAAAAAGCCAGATTTGGGGCACTAAATCATATTGAAAAATTAAAAGAAATGATTTTAAACGACGAAACTTTTAAATAAACAAGAAAAAAATCCCGTGGGTTACCCGAAAGCCGTAACCCACGGGATTTTTCTATGAAATTCAGTCATAAACAGGGAAAGTCCCTCATAACTTATAACAATAATCGCAGACCTATCAATAGAGGGGGAATATCCATGACATATAAAGATGAATATGAAAACGAAATAGAAAAGGCCCAAGAGTTTCAAGAATTTGAGTATAAGATAATGCCTGATTTTGCCATGATGCCGGCTAGAGAAACGGAACCGCCATGGGAAAAACCATTTGAAAAAGCCAAGGTTCACGGAGAAGAATGGGAAAAACCATTTGAAATGGCTAAGAGCTATGAAGACCAATGGGAAAATTCAGAAAAACCAGGAAATGGGGATCCATTTGGATCGGAAAAATTAAACCCATTTGAAGCTGCAAAACGAAATCCCTTTGAAAGAGTACAGAAAAATTCGGGAGAATCCACTGTGGCAAAAGAATCTGAATCCACTTTATCTAACGAATCTGAATCCACTTTATCCCAAAAATCTGAATCCGCAGTGGCTAGTGAATCTGAACCCGCAGTGGCTAGTGAATCTGAACTCATTGTGGCCAATGAATTGGAGTCCACTAGGTTAAAAAACGGCGAAAAAACAGGAGAAGAGTTTCAGCCTGCCTTGTCACAAGGGGTGGAGGCTTTTGTGCCCCTATCCTTGTTGCCGGAAGAAAGTGGCATAGATCCCATAAAACCTGCCACCATCAGCGCAATGGTACACATTAAAGACATTCGACAAAAACCCAAAGGGCGCATTTACATAGAAGAAGATATTCTTGTGCCTGATGTAAAACCGGATTTGATGGCGGTGCTTTCCATAGATGGAAAAATTAAATTGTCTGAAAAAGAAGTACAGACCGGGCAGAAAACCGGTGATACCATTAAGGTTTCCGGAGACCTGATTGTGCAGACACTCTATATTCCGGAGGGCGGCACAGAGGCGGAAAAACTTATTGCCATTGAGTCCAGAGTTCCTTTTAAAAGCGACTACAATATTTCCGCATCAGCGGGTAGCCATATTATGCTGTATCCTACCATAGATACCATAGAGTACACCATTATTAACGAACGGAAGATAAAGGTAAAAGCCACCATTTCCATGAATGCCAAAGAATATGCGGATATGGAATTGGATATCTTTGAGGGAATTAAGGGCGAAGATGTGCAAATGCTAAAAGAAAAAATAAAGCTCACCGATGTGGCCCTGAGAAAAACCGAAGACCTTGAAGTAAGAGAGGCGTTGAAAATAAAAGAAACCATGCCGCCTATTGGAAAAATTTTAAAATATGATGTGAACATTGTAGAAAATCATAAACAGATTGCCGGTGAAAAGGCTGTGATCAATGGAACCCTCTATTGCAACATTCTGTATTTAGGGGAACCCGATGAAAATCACGAGAAAGAAGAGCCTACGTTATTGCAAGGAAAGGTTGAATTTACACAATTTATGAAATTCCCATCGGACACATTGAAGGATTATGACAGCACAGCCGGCGGAAAAATAGATTTTTGTCTGAAAAATTTTGCACTGACTATTGGAGAAAATGAAGGGGATACTGGGATTGCCAACACCATTCAGTTGGAAGCGGATATTGATACCACCATAGAAGTCTATAAAGATATGGAGAAAGAAATTGTGACGGATGTCTATCACAATACCAAGGATTTGCGTTATCAAACAGAAGAATTGTCCCTTACATCCCATTTTGGAGAAGGTAGTGCAGAAATTTCACTGAGGGAAGTCCTGTCTATTCCGGAAAAGTACGGCGTTATGGAAAAACCAAGTTATATGAGCGCAGAAGTAAAAGAAGTCAATGCCACCATTGATGAAGGACGAAGTATCATCGAAGGCAAACTAAAAGTTCTGCTGATTTGCGTGGGTACGCAGGATGACGGCGCACTTTTCAGCTTTGAAGAGATGGTTCCATTTAGGGGAACCATCGAAATTCCCAATGCAAAATCAAATATGAGCAGTGAAAATAAAATTTCCATAAAAGATAGTTGGTTTGATAAATTAAGCGAAAAACAAGTTGAAGTCAATATATGTTTGGGCATGACCGCCATATTGTGTAAAGAAGAGAAGCTGCAACTGATTAAAGAGCCTTGTTATATGCAGTGGGAGAAAGGGAAACAAGCGGTGCCCGGAATGATTTTATACATTACAAAACCGGGTGACAACATGTGGAAAATTGCAAAAAAACACAGAACTACCATTGAAGCGGTGAAGAAGGTCAATGAAATTGAGTCTAATCAAATCAAACCGGGAACCAAACTTTTAATTGTCAGGGCTGTATAGAAGATTCGCCGGTGGGCAAGAATTAAGATACGAAAGATAACCGGGGGTGGTTCTATGAAATTAAAACGATGGCAGACAGCGGTACTGATCCTACTATCTGTGGGATTTATGTCCTATGCGGCATGGAATGCTTATGGAAATTCAGGCACATTGACCAACGCTGATTTTATTAGGTTTCATGTCATTGCAAACAGCAACACACAGGAAGATCAAAGGTTAAAGCTGCAAGTGAGAGATGGCCTATTGGCAGAGATCAATTTGGATCTGGCTAGAGAAGCTATGAAAAACCATAAGGGAGACGATGAAATTGCAACGCTGAAATTAGAAGAATCTAGGGACTATGTAAAAAAAAATCTTGAAAAAATAGAAAAAAAAGCACAGAAAATCGTGGCGGAAAAAGGCTATGGGTATGATGTGAAAGCAGAGTTGGGGGTGCGGTGGATACCGGAAAAAACTTACGAAAATATTACATTTCCTGCCGGAAATTATGAGGCTTTAAATATTATTATAGGCAGTGGAAAAGGAGAAAACTGGTGGTGTGTGTTGTTTCCACCCCTTTGTCTCATTGGTGTGGATGCCCCGGAAGAGGCAAAGATTGATAAAAAATACCACCAACTGACGGATGAAAAAGAAAAGCCATTTCAAATTGACATAAAGTTTAAAACCTTGGAATTGTTGGAGAAAAAGCAGTGAAAATCCACAAAAATGGTAATCGCTCATAAGTTGTGGAATTTTTATGGCAAATATGGTCTTCTTTAAATGAAATGTTGTGTATGCATTCCATTTGAGGAGGATCATATTTTTTGATTCTAACTTTAAAAGTCAGAATGAGTGTGGTAAAATAAGAAACAGTATAGTTGAAAGAGGTGTGAGATGGAAACTAGCAAAAAAATAAGGAATACTTGGTTGGAAAACCAACAACTAGACCAACAGACAAGGGATGAACTCCTGTCACTTACAGATGATGATGAGATTTATGATAGATTTTACAAAGAATTGGAATTTGGAACCGGTGGCCTTCGAGGTGTACTGGGTGCAGGAACAAATCGAATGAATCGTTATACGGTGAGAAAAGCGACACAGGGATTTGCCGATTATATTAACAGGCATTATACAAAAAATCCGGCAGTGGCCATTGCTTATGACAGCAGAATCAATTCAGAACTCTTTGCTTATGAAGCTGCAGGCGTTTTATTGGCAAACGGAATTAAAGCCTATATTTATTCGGAACTGATGCCAACACCGGCGCTGTCTTTTGCGGTGAGACAGTATGGGTGTGCAGCGGGTATTATGGTGACTGCCAGCCACAACCCCGCCAAATATAACGGATACAAAGTGTATAATGAAGAAGGATGTCAAATGACTTTGGATGCAGCGGCAGAAGTCTTTTCACTGATTCAAAAAGTGGATATTTTTAAAGATGTAAAACTTGGAACAGAAAAACCCACGCCCATTCCCAAAGAAGTGGCAGATAAATTTTTAGAGGCCGTGGCGGCTGAAAGTACGGGCATAAGCTGTGAGAATTTGTCATTGGTCTACACCCCTCTCAATGGGGCAGGCAATAAGCCGGTACGGCAAATTTTAGAAAAAATAGGGATGGGGCACGTGACATTGGTGAAAGAACAAGAAAATCCCGATGGAAATTTTACTACCTGTCCTTATCCAAATCCGGAAAAAGAAGAGGCTTTGCATTTGGGACTTGCGCTTTGTAATGAGATGAACCAAGAGGGAGATGGTCCCGATTTGCTTTTGGCCACAGATCCGGACTGCGACCGCGTAGGCGTTGCTGTAAAGCAGCTTGTGCGGTCAACTCCTTTGGAGAAGGGCGGCCGAGAGGGGGTTTCTTTTAAATCTCAATATCAGCTGTTGACGGGCAATGAAGTGGGTGTGTTGCTGTTGGATTTTATATGCCAAAGACGACAAGAAGCGGCCAATGGAATTGGAAAAGCAAAACCTATGCCTAAAAACCCCATAGCCATTAAAACCATCGTGTCCAGTAAAATGGCAGATGCTGTTGCAGCACAGTATGGGGTGGAAATGCGAGACGTATTGACGGGTTTTAAATTTATCGGAGAGCAAATTGGAATTTTAGAAAAAAAGGGGGAAGAGGCGCGTTACATATTCGGGTTCGAGGAAAGCTACGGCTATCTTTCCGGTGCCTATGTTCGGGATAAGGATGCCGTCAATGGATCCATGTTGATTTGCCAAATGGCTTCTTTTTATAAAATGGAAGGAAAGACCTTGGCAGATCGGTTAGAAGAACTATACCAAACCTACGGATATTATCAAAATGACTTAATGGACTTTGCCTTTGAAGGTGCGCCGGGTATGGAGAAGATGGCACAAATTATGGCAGACTTCAGAAAAAATCCACCGGCTGAGATGATTGGAAAACAGGTAGTCAAGAGCGTGGACTATAGCTTGCCTACGGACTTGCCAAAGGCGGATGTTGTAGAATATGTATTGGAAGACGGCAGCAGTTTTATGGTCAGACCTTCGGGAACAGAACCAAAGTTAAAAATTTATTTGTCCGCAAAAGGGCAAACGGGAGAAGAATCAGAACAGATTATAGAAAACCTAAAGATACAGTTGAAAGAAAGGATTCATGCAATATGAACAAAGCGTTAATTGCAATCGATAAAAGCAAGTCGTTTCGCATCTATTTAGCCATTACTACAAAAATGGTGGAAGAGGCCAGGAACATTCATCATACCACACCCTTGGCTACAGCCGCTCTGGGCAGAGTCCTAACGGGCGCAGGACTGATGGGTTTGCTTTTGAAAAACAAAGAAGATAAACTGACCCTTCAATTTAAAGGCGATGGGCCGGCCGTTGAATTGTTGGCCACAGCAAAGGGAGATGGCAGTGTAAAAGGCTATATTTCCAACGCACAAGTGGATTTGCCTAAAAAAGCAAACGGAAAATTAAATGTAGGCGGTGCATTGGGTGTGGGAACGCTCACCGTCATAAAAGATTTGGGATTAAAAGAACCTTACACGGGGAAAATGGATTTTGTTACCGGAGAAATTGCCGATGATTTAACAGCTTACTTCTTTGTATCAGAACAGCAATCTTCTTCCGTGGCGTTAGGTGAAAAGATTGATGTAGATGGCCGGGTTTTAGCGGCAGGCGGCATGATTATTCAAATGCTTCCCGAAGCAGATCCTGCATCTATTCATGCCTTGGAAGTGCTGTTGGATCAAATGAAACCCATCAGTTTGCAAATTGAAGAACTGGTTAACAAATCACAAGGAAGGACGGCGGAAGCCATTCTAATGAATTTAATGACTGAAATTTTCAGACCATTGCCGGAAGAATTCCAAGTAGAACTTTTGGACTATAGAGAAATAGGTTGGCATTGCGATTGCTGCGAAGAAAGGCTGGAAAAAGTACTGATTAGCATCGGAGAAAAAGAGTTAGAAGAAATGATCAAACAAGACGGCCATGCAGAGATTGTATGCCAGTTTTGTGAAAAAAAATACAACTTTGACAAGACTCACTTAGAAGATCTCTTGGAAGAGTGCAGAACAGGTGAAAGACCGGTGAGAAAGGCAAAGTCAAAAGAGCAAGGCGGATACTTGCGGGACTTGCTTAACAACAGCGATCGATTTTAAGGGAGGAAATGATGTTAAAAATAGGAATTATTTTTGGAGGAAAATCAGGAGAACACGAAATATCCTTGATGTCGGCTACGAGCATTATTCATGCCATAGATCAAGAAAAATATGAAGTGGTGAAAATCGGCATTACAAAAGAAGGAACATGGTTGCTTTATGATGGACCCACAGAAGGACTTGAAGACGGTTCGTGGCAAGCCTATGCGGAAAAGTGTCTGCAAGAGGATCCGGAAAAATACAAATTGGAAATTTTGGCCGCAGGCGGGCGATCCTTAAAAGACAGCATTGACTTTGCATTTCCCGTTTTACACGGGCCTAATGGAGAAGACGGTACCATTCAGGGCCTGTTTGAAATGGTGCATATTCCCTATGCAGGTTGCGGTGTGTTGGCCTCGTCTACAGCCATGGATAAGTGCATTGCCAAAGAATTATTTGCCAAGGCGGGATTGCCGATCTGTAAATATTTGAATTTACAAAGAGAAGAGATTGAAGAAGATCTTTGTGGGGTAATTACTAAAATAGAAGAAACGCTAACCTATCCCATCTTTGTAAAGCCGGCGAACATGGGATCCAGTGTGGGCATTACCAAGGCGAGAGATGAGGGACAGCTAAAAGCAGCGTTGGGTGAAGCGTGCAAGTACGATAGGAGATTGATCGTAGAGGAAACGGTGGTAGGGCGAGAAATAGAGTGCGGTGTCATAGGAAACTACAGGAAAGAAGCGGCCGCTGTGGGTGAAATCATAGCCTCCCATGACTTTTATGATTATACGGCCAAGTATTTTGATGGTGGACAATCAAAGATTTGTATACCGGCAGATTTGGAAGATGAGATTACACAGGAAGTCAGAAGGTTGGCCATTAAGGCCTACGAAACATTAAATTGCAGTGGTTTTTCAAGAATTGATTTTTTTGTGGAAAACCGCACCAACCGTGTTATAATTAGTGAGATAAACACAATACCCGGTTTTACGAAATTCAGCATGTTCCCATCCTTGTGGGAAGAGGCAGGCGTTTCTTACAGCCAATTGATTGAAAGGATAATAGAATTTGGATACGAAAGATATCATGCTGAGGATAATCGGCAGACAAATTAGCGGAGAAGCGGAAGTTTCAGAAGATCAAATGGAGTTTGTCACAGAAGGCAAATTTTATGAAGACGATGACTCCATTTATTTGGTGTACGATGAAAGCGAATTTTCAGGGATGGAAGGTTGCACCACAAGCTTAAAGATTACAGGAAACAAAGTAAACATGAGAAGGTTTGGCGAAGATATGCACTTTGATACGGAGATGAAGTTTGAACAGGGGAAACGGTTTAAAAGCCTGTACGATACACCCTATGGAGCAGTAGAGATGGAAATCCTGACAAATAGCATCAACAACCAGATTGAAAAAAAGGAAGTAAAAGGTACCATTAACATTGACTATCACATTAGCCTGAAAGGGTTGAGTGAAGGTCGCAGTATATTGGATATAGAGATTATGAATTAATAAGGGGGAAAAATTATGGATCCATACAAAGCAAGAAAAATGGCCAAATGGGTAGCGATTATCGTCGCAGTGACAATGATTTTGACGTCTTTTTCCTTTGTATTCTTTCTTCCGTCTCTGTTTGGGGAAGAAAACTATACAGCCTACGGTGCATCAAGCACCACGGAAGATTTAGACAAATATATGAAATTGATTCAGACAAACTATAAGGATCAGGTGGATTTGGAAAAGCTGATCAACGGTTCTTATGAAGGCGCCATCAATTCATTGGACGATCCCTACAGCGTTTTTTATAGAGATGAGCAACAGGGAGAAGACTTTATGAACCAAGTGCTTGGAGAATTTGCAGGCATTGGTGTGTATGTGCAGATGCAAGGGGATGCCTGTGTTATTTCCGGAACAATACCCGGCGGTGCGGCTGAAAAAGTGGGAATAAAAGGGGGAGATATCATTGCAAAAATTGATGGGGTATCGGTAGCCGGCAAGAGCTTGGATGAAATCACCCAACTTTTAAAGGGCAAAGTGGGAACGAAAGTAGCCGTTACCGTGAAAAGAAATGCACATTTTCTCAATTTTACCATGATTAGAAAAGTGGTGACCACCGCATCGGTGGCCTTTGAAATGAAGGCAAATCAAATTGGCTATATTCAAATTATTTCCTTTGATGGAGATACACAGGTTGAGTTTGCCAATGCGCGCATGACCTTACTCAATAAGGGCGCAAAAGCCTTTGTGATAGATTTGAGAAACAATGGGGGTGGAATCGTCAACGGTGCTGTGGACATTGCCAATCAGCTTTTGCCGAAAAAAGGACCCATCGTTCATTTTATGCAACAAGGTAAAATCACAGAAACCATCCAGTCCTCAGGGGCAGAATACGTACTGCCTACCGTTGTTTTGGTAAACGGAAATACCGCCAGCGCTTCGGAGATCCTGGTGGGGGCTTTAAAAGACAGCCATGCGGCTAAAGTGGTGGGGACACAGACTTACGGAAAAGGCATCATTCAAAGCGTGATACCCGTGAATGCGACCAGTTCCATGAAGTTATCTACGCATTACTATTTGACGCCAAACCAAACGAAAATTGATAAGATTGGCATAACCCCGGATTATGTGGTAGCCAATACCGCCAATATTAATGAAGAGGCATTGATCAAAGAGTACAGTAAATTTGCACCTATGAAAGAAGAGAAAAAGCCTAAAAAGGGTGATACAGGCTTAAATGTTTTTGGGGCACAGCAGCGGTTGGCACTTTTAGGCTATCATGTAGAAATTAGCGGAACCATGGATGCCAATACGACGGCAGCGGTAAACCAATTTCAGAAAGATGCAGGGCTGAAACCATACGGTGTTTTAGATTACACCACCATGGCGACTTTGGATAAAAAAACAGCGCAAATGATCTTAGGCGTAAAAGAGGATCAGGACTTACAGTTAGATAAAGCACTGGAAGTGCTTCGGTAAAAATAGAACCCATCCGTTGAAAGGGATTGTGCCATAAAGGGTCCATTCGTTTCAATAGGATGGGGTTCTTTTTTTGAAAAACTTGGTCTTTCATTGTACAAAAAAATTATTTATGGTATACTAATTACCGTTGAGTTCTAGCAAGATTCATGGTTTTTATGAGTTAGTACAGTGGGAAAGAGGTGATATTCATGGCTTTAGGGAAAATTGGTTTTGATGGCGAAAAATATATTGATGAACAGTCCAAATTTATTCTGGAAAGGATAAATGCCGGCAACAGTGAGCGGCTCTATTTGGAATTTGGCGGCAAATTGGTTCACGATAAACACGCCATGAGAGTTTTGCCCGGCTTTGATGAAAATGCAAAAATAAAGTTATTACAAAAAATGAAAGAACAAGTGGAAATTATCATCTGTATTTATTCCGGTGATATCGCCACAAACAAGACACGCCAAGATTTTGGCATAACCTATGACTTAGAAGTTTTAAGATTGATCGACACCTTTCGTAAATATGAATTATCCATAAACAGTGTGGTTGTGACTCGATATGAAGAGCATCCCGCTGTCAATATGTTTATCAATAAATTAAACAGACGCGGCATTAGAACTTACAAACATACCTTTACAAAGGGATACCCCACCGATGTAGATACCATCGTCAGTGAAGAAGGTTACGGCGCAAATCCACGCATAGAAGTTACAAAGCCTTTGGTGGTAGTCACCGGTCCCGGCGGCGGAAGTGGAAAATTAGCAACCTGCCTTTCTCAGCTTTATCATGACAACAAACTGGGAAAAAAAGTGCGGTATGCCAAATTTGAAACCTTTCCAATTTGGAATTTGCCTTTGAAGCATCCTGTCAACGTAGCCTATGAAGCGGCTACTGCCGATTTGCGGGATGTGAATATGATCGATTCCTTTCATTTAGATGCTTATGGACAAATGGCGGTGAATTACAATCGGGATTTGGAAGTTTTTCCTGTGGTCAAGCGAATTATTGAAAAAATTACCGGACAAGAGGCAGAGTACAAATCTCCTACGGACATGGGTGTTAACAGAGTGGCCTTTGGCATTACCGATGATGAGGTGGTGAAAAGGGCTGCAAAGCATGAAATTATCCGCAGGTATTTATTGTCTCTGGTGGATTATAAAAAAGGGAAAATTAACGAGGATTCTTTGGAACGCTCCAAACTTTTAATGGATGACTTGGGTTTGAAAATCCAAGATCGTGCTGTGGTACAAGTTGCCAGAGATTATTCGGAAAAGAAGAGAACCTCCAATGCAAAATATGAAAATGTGGTGGTTGTAGCCATAGAAATGCCCGATGGTTCCTATGTGACCGGTCGAAGTTCCAGAAGAATGGTTGCGGCGGCAGCGGCCATCTTAAATGCCATCAAGCAGCTGTCGGAACTTTGTGATCGCATTTATCTGATTTCTCCCAACGTTTTGGAAACCATACAACATTTAAAAGTAAACATTTTAAATAATGAAAAGTCCAGTTTGAATGTGGAAGAAGTTTTAACGGCGTTGACCATTTCGGCAACCACAAACCCCAGTGCCCAGGTGGCAGTAGAAAAACTTTTATTGCTAAATGGCTGCAAAGCACATTGCACTGCCATTTTAAGTGACCGAGACGAACAAACCATGCGGGATTTAGGATTGGATGTTACTTGCGATCCGGAATACTTAACTACGAATTTATATTTCAGTTAGAAACCATTTCTATGGTATTTTAGATTTTAGTGGGCAAATGTTTCTGGGCTATTTTGGAAAATAGGATGTGCCAGATACAGAGCTGCTGATACATTGACGGTTATATTTTACAGTATTAAAAAACAGAACGGCTTAAGAAAAGAGCAGGTTCTGTTTTTTTATGGGATTTTTTCTTCTATTTTGAAAATCAGGAAGTTCAGTTGGGTTCACCGAATTTTGGAAATCAGGAAGTACGGTTGGATTTACCGGATCTTGGAAATCAGAGACAGGAAGTTCAGGTAGGTTTACCGGATTTTGGGAATCAGGAAGTTCAGTTGGATTCACCAAATTTTGAAAATCAGAAATTCAGCTCCAAACTTTTGAGAAATTTCAAGAATAAGAGGGGTGGGTAGCCCATAGTAAATAGAATGGGCAGAAGGGTTGTCTGCAAGCACACTAAAATATGTAAAAAATAGGTTTGAATTGCAAAATAACCATTGACACCCATAAAATTATATTGTAAAATTATGTCAATCAACAGAAACGGTTCATCCACTCATGGGCACCTTGCACATGGGATTAAAATGAAGAGAATGGCATAGGTATGGAAATGGATGCCACCCCTTGGCCATATGGAGGAAAGAAATGAGTACAATGAAAAAAATGATCGCTATTTCATTAACGGGTGTCATGCTCATGGGCAGCGCATCCATGGTTGTTTCAGCGGATTCGGCGGAAGGCAAAGCGTACAGTGACGTAAAAAGCACCAATT
Source organism: Anaerovorax sp. (assembly GCA_036653195.1). GTDB lineage: Bacteria > Bacillota > Clostridia > Peptostreptococcales > Anaerovoracaceae > JAVVUJ01. The sequence continues at coordinate 18,622 of JAVVUJ010000028.1, forward strand.
GGGCCTATGAATCCATAGAAGCCATATCTCAAAAAGGGCTGATTCAGGGATATCCTGATGGAAAGTTCAAGCCAAGTGGAACCTTGTCTTACGGAGAATTTATTAAAATGGTTCTTTTGGCAGATCACAGCCGAAAAGATAAAAGCAGCAATGACAATTGGAAAGATCCGGGAAATGCAGTGGATGAAACAGGGAAATTGGCGGTGGATCCCAATACGGGCAACAAAAAACATTGGGCTCAAAACTACTACGATGAAGCGTTGAAACGCCACTATTTTTTGCCGACACAAATAGGCGTTTCTCAACTGGCCGGACAAATTTCCAGAGGCGATATGGCTTTGGTCATCAGTTCTGCATTGGGTGAAGTGAAGATTGAGAGATACGATGAAATTCAATCCGCCATCCAAGACGTAACCTCTAAAACAAAACATGAATATGACATTATCAAAGCATATGCCACCGGCGTGCTTACAGGATATGGGGATCATACCTTTCGACCGGAGGCTACACTGACCAGAGCGGAATCTGCTACAGTACTATGGAGGCTGATAGATGAAAGGCAAAGGCAGTTTCCCAAAAATAAAGAACAGGCCATAACAACGGGTTCCGGTGTTCTTGACGGAACAAGCCCGGGGGCTGTTGATATGGGTTCTGAGGACAAAAATGTTACGGAGAATGGTTCTTCAAAGAAACCGGCAGATGTGATTTCCAACTTGGATTTTGATGAATATACACAAGCGGTAACTTCCTATACCTTGGTTAAAGATCCAACGCCCTACCGACTGAAACTAAAGGAAAACAGAGGGACAAAGTGGATGGATTCCATTGGATTGGGACTTATCTATTTGGTAAAAAATAAAAAAATTATAGAATCCGTACCCTTAGGTGCCAATTTTGAAAAGGTGGAAGGGTATGCAGAGCCTGTAAAGGTTTCAAAGGCAATTTATGAAACAGATATTACGAAAGCAGACCATATTCTTTCGGTGCATGGAGTGGATAAAACCATGATCCTGATTGTAAACCCCTTTAAAAAGTAGAGGAGGCAACATATGGAGTCTTGCCAACATAAATTTCTAAGAAGCAGTCTTTTCATACTGCTGATCATAGCCTTGATTTTATCGGGGCTTTTTTCTTCCCCAATAACAGCCACAGGTGTGGCAGTGGAAAAAACCGTGACCAAGTATCATTTGGATATTGGTGCCCAGCAAGTTTGGGGCAGCAAAAATGCTGGGGGAACGGTAATTTGGGATCATGGCATAGGAAAGGGGAGTACCCTGTCTACGGGCGTGACCCTTGATTTTCCCA
>JAVVUJ010000029.1:0-19487 GCA_036653195.1 Anaerovorax sp.
GCACGGTGGTGTGAGAGGTCGGCTACTCAACTAATGGGTAGCCTCCTACTCGATTATAAATCAATTCTGCAAGCACAATTTCATCGGCTATCGCCTGCGCCTGTGTCCGTAGTCTGATACGCTCCAGCATGTCCTCCAAGGGCATGGGGTGGCTTTGCAGCCGGCATCTTTATTGTTCGCCTAAGACACGATAAGACCTATTTCCCGTCAAGGGGATAATGGGTCTTTTTCTTATTGCCTAAGTGTGCTAAACTAAGGAAAAGACATTGCGCCTTTGGTGGATAAGGCAAAGTAAGAGACTATCCAAATGTATCGAAATTTCGAGTGTGGGGGGATGTATTGATGGGCGCATGGAGCACGAGCATAACTGGTAATGATTTAGCCCAAGATCTCCGTATGGAATATTGCGCGGCATTCATACGCTTTGCCCCAAATACTGCCGTCAAAAAGTTAGATCATTTTGTTCTGAACACTTTGCAAGCCGACGAGGATAGTTGGCCTGACTATGTGTATTCTCTGGCGATGTTTATGTGGAAACATGGAATTCTCACAGATGAAATCAAACAGCGGGCACTTGAGTTGATAGAAAGTGGCGCAGGGCTTGATTTATATGACGATGCAGCAACACGGAAAAAGAGAATTAAGGTACTGGACGAGTTTTCACATAGAATTTGCTCACCACAGCCTGCCTGCAAAAAAATCCGCACAAACTGGAACACGAAGCCCGTGTTTCAGGTCGGTGATGTTGTTGCCATCCGTCTCAGTACAAAAGAGGAGTATTATACTTCAATGCCGTTGCTTTCAGAAAACGAATTGCGCACTTATGACGGTTATTGGGTAATCGTGAGAAAAATTAAGGACACTGTATCCCGCAAATCATCAATCAATCCAGAACTCATGGATATTTGGCCAGTCTTTGAGCTTTACGATTATCTGGAGCCTCGCTTGCCTGAAGTTGGCGAGTTCCAGCAGCGAGCTATTATCAACCGAATCTTCAGCGATGGAAAAATGATATCCTATAAAAAATGTAGCGCCACGGTGATAGAGAATAGTCTTAACGGAATAGAAAATAATCCCCCCGATGTATGGAAAGGCCTATTTTTCCATAACGCGGCAAGTGTGCTCATCACCATGAAAGACGATAACGCAAGCGTATCTCCGGACGAGATAAGGGATTTGATTCGGCAGAAGCTGAAATCATTTGGCTGAATCTACGCAAGGGTTAGATGACAAAACAAGAGCAGTTAATAAATTCCATTTTCCAGAACGAATTTGCTTCGTCTTTTTGGACTAAGGCGTGCCAGGATTTCAGCCTTGGGGCTGAAAGGGGTACAATAAGGGTGATTTGGACTTTGGAGGCTGTTCTTTGCATAGCCAATGGTTTTGCAAAACGTAAAAAATTTTCAAAGAAACCAAAGATCATAAAAAAGTACGCACTTTTTAAATAAGAAAAAATCCTCTACTATGCCATTTTGCAATGGATAGAGAGGATTTTTTGTCTTAAAACTGTCAAAGACAGGCGTATATGGGCGCCCCAATAAAATGATAAATTATAGATTCATTAAATAAGAGGCGTCCCTTTGATACTATTGATAACTTGCGTCTGTGTGGATTTCTATGATCTTGGACTCGTTGTTCCAATTCACCCCGAAGTCAAACAATGCGCCCAGATCCCTCAGTTTGAAATAATTCGCTCCTCCGATGGTGTAGCAGTCCAATCGCTTCTCTTGACCGTTTACCAAAATCTTTCCGGCTCCCTTTGGCGCATTCAACAGAGATGCATCCTTTCCGGACAGCTCCCCGCCAATAGGCGTATAGGCTTTTCCCGTGGTAAGCAGGATGGATTTTGCGGCATTATCGTAGCCTACCTCAAACTGCTTGCCGCTGCCTGAAATCACAGCCGCCACATCCCTCAGCTTAAAATAATTATTTCCGCCTATATTGTAAGCCTGCATGGATTTGCTGATGCTGTCTACTGTCACGGTCTGCACCGCGCCCTTAGCGTTTCCGGATGAAATCATAAAGCCCAATGCATTGTTCACAGCTCTCCCCGCAGTTTTTACACTTCCGTTGTAATAGAGACCCACAGAACCGCCTCCGTCAAGGCACATGGCGTTCACCAATCCCAATTGCTGGCAAGCCGCCGCCGCCGTTTTTAGCGTTGCGCTCTTCATTGTTCCCATGATAATCTTTCCTTCAGCAGTGGCACCTATAAAGGAACGTCCGGCGCTGTTGGTATTGATTTTCGCCTCGGTAAAGCCCTCAGCTCCGCCGTTGGCCGTCACCTGCCCGTTGATAATCAAGCTAGGCCCGGCACCGATAGCAGCAGTTACATTATCCCACTGTTCCGGAGTTGTATATTGTGTAGTAATCACGGCCTTCCATGAAACCTTGTCCCCAACCTTGTAACGCTCATCCACCAAATGGGCCACTTGTGCATTATACAAGATGGCAAAGCCACCTGAAGGCACATAAAAATCCTTGGTGGCAATGGAGGTAGCTTTCCCGTTGGCCACCAATACAGCCTTGCCTCCGGCCATCACATTGACCGGAATGCCGTACTCCGGCGTGTAGATGGTAATGGCATCCGCCTCTTTGCTTGGATGATTGATCCTCCATGGAGTAGCCTTATGCTCGCCGTTGATATACCCTTCAAAATCAAACTTCAGTCTGTCCACCAACAACCGGCCATCCGCTGTAATTCCTGCCACTGCGCCGGAATCTAACGCGTGAATCAGCTTGCCGTCCTTGATCAGCGTGCCGTAAGGAACCGGTTTCCCGTCATAAGCACTGAAATATGTGCCGTTGATGGCGGCAAAGGCATGATTGTTCTTCGCCATATTAGCCACGGAATCCGCGGAGCACATATTGCCTCCCGCCAGCAACACCACAGGTTTTACACTTTTGTCATTCATGTTGATGGTCACGTATGAGGTATTAACTCCTGCCACGTTCCCTCCGTTGTAGGCATGGGGGGTCGCCCCAAAAACCGGCGTTGCCGTCAGCATCGCCATGGTCAAAACCAAGCTGCAAATCAAATGTCTTCTTTTCATCGTACACCTCTCCAATCTTAAAAAAATCTTCCACAGCACTTGCCTCTATAATAACTATAGTGCCTTTGTGGCTATTGTACCAAATTTTCAGTACAAAGGAAATAGCTATTTCATTAAATTCAGTTACGGTATCATCTGGTTTTAGCTCTGTTTCAGTAGAAAACCATTTTTGTAGATGCTGTCTGATTTCTTCCTGTGATATTCCACTTTCTACAATAACATTTTCTCCTATGAAATAATTTATTGCCCATTGTTACTATAAAGCCATATTCCGGAGATAAAGGGACTATCATGCACGGGAAGAGTCGTAGCAATTTAATCCCTGGCGTGGTAAGAGCAAAGTTGAAAAACAATGAATTTCGTGGTACAATTAGAATAATATTTTATATTTTACTGAAATTTTTCAGTGGTGATTGTAAAAAAGGGGGAGTAGATGGTGGAACAACTTCTTGCAGCTTTTAATTACGGACTAGTGCTACTGTTCGGAGTTTTTCTTTCGGCACTGTTTGCAGGCGGCAGCAAAAACCGGAGAGAGCGATTTTACCTCATTCTGTTTTCTGGATTTACCCTATGCATGCAGACGGCCTGTTCCTATTTCTTTGGTTTGGAGAGTACTACAAAGTTATACCCATTGATTGTTCATTTACCCCTAGTTGTATTCTTGGTGTTGGCATTGAAAAAGAGTGTTGTCATTTCCATCGTCAGTGTGCTCACCGCTTATTTTTGTTGCCAGCTTCCTCGTTGGGCAGCCGTGCTGTCCCAGCAGTTCTTTCAAACCAGAACGGCGTATTTGATTACCTACAGCGTGTCAATTATTGTGTTCTTTTTTCTGATGCGGCGTTTTTTTACAAAACCGGCACATCAGGCCATGACCTATTCCAGGCAGTCCCTGTTTCTCTTTGGCGGCCTACCTGCAGTTTATTATGTGTTCGACTACGCTGCTACGGTTTATACCCGCGTTCTTTACACAGGCATTGAAATGATGAGCGAATTTTTACCCACCGTGATGGTGTTCTTTTATGTGTGGTTTATCGTTGTCTATCACAACGAGGTTCAGCAAAAAACGCAAATCCAGCTGGAAAAAAATATGCTTTCCATGCAGATGGAAAACGCCAAGCTTCAACTGAAGGTTTTACGTTCCTCTCAGGAGCAAGCTGTCATTTACCGTCACGATATGCGGCACCACTTGTCCATGATTGGAAGCTTTGCTCAGCAGGAAGATGTTACCCAAATTATGGAATACTTGGCAAACGCCCAGCAGGGATTGACTGCGATTACCCCCCTGCGTTTTTGCGAAAATGAAACGGTAAACCTGATCCTTTCTTCATTTACAAGTAAAGCCGAAAAACAAGATGTAGTTTTAAACATTAAGGCGGATTTGCCAAAGGAACTGAATCTTCCGGATACAGAGCTTTGCTCGGTGTTGTCAAATGGACTTGAGAATGCACTCAATGCGGCGAGTAAACTTGAAGACAACATGTTGCGAAAAGTCGTTGTTACTTGCAGCGTCAACAGAAATATGCTACTGATTGAAATAGAGAATGCCTATATGGGGGATATTCAAATGAACGGAGAGACCCCAACTTCATCACAAGTGGGACATGGGTATGGCTGTAAAAGTATGCGTTCCATCGCCCAGAAGAGAAACGGTTTTTGTACCTTTGTCGTAGCGGATGGAATCTTCACACTGCGGGTGGTGTTGCCGCTGGAAAAGTGATGTGGTGTCCGTGATGAATTACAGTGAAATTCGAAAGTAAATTCTTTTACATCTACATTTAGCCGGCAAATTGTGCTATAATAGAGATACAGCGCATAGTTTTGGCAAAGTAAGACCAGTTGTCAGGGCTGTGTTTTTTTAATTGAGATCCTGCCCCATATTTATGATACGGTTTGCGTATCACGCCGGAAGGCGTAGGTCTCATATAGAAATTTTCAAAATCAATGATTTTGTGAAGTTTTCAGTTTTACGAGTGTATTGATCTCTTGACCTTTATCTAATTGTCAAGGTGTCGGCACACAAAAATAAATTGACACTGAACTGCGTAAAGAAAGCAGATCAGGCAGAGCAGAACGGAAGGGAGAAAGAAATGAACTTAATAAATGAAGAAGTCGTACACAGCACTTTTGGTAGGGGTCATGTGAAATCCTTGGAAAATGGGCGCATTGCCATTGAATTTGCGGAAGAGATAGGCCCAAAATCATTTCAATATCCTGCCGCTTTTGAGTGCTATCTTAAAATGTGCAATCCGGAACTGCAAGGCATGGTTGAAAAAGATTTGAATGAACTGTTAGCATGCTTGGCTATAGAAAAGGCGGAAAAAGACAGGAAGCACCAAGAAAATCAAGATCGTTTGCGTGAGGAACGGGCAGTGATTCGTAGGGCGGCAGCTAAAAAAGCGGCACCAAAGAAAACTGCAGCGAAGAAAGTAGCCTCTAAAGTAAAATAAAACAGGATAAAGAATCATTCTCAAATAAATAAAAACAGAGCAACCGAATCCTTTTACAGGCGGGGTTGCTCTGTTTTGTTTATCTCCCATGGTATGTTTTGTAAAAGGCATACAACAATAACCGGGAGTCGGATTACTTCAATTTAAAGCTGTTTAAAATGGCCAAAGCGTCTGCTTCCACAGTGGCTTTATCTGCTTTTGGGAAAACGACAGCTTCAACGATATAATAGTCATTGTTTTCCAAAATATAGTTTTGAATTACCATATCCACATCATTCATCATACCGGATATTCCGAAGGAAACACCCTTTAAACCATTGATTGTAATTGCCGTGGTGGTGGAAATTTCAGGTTTTATGAAACTTTTTGACAATAACGGTGTATACTCTGCAATGAATTTTGTTAAATTATAATCTGTAGGCTGATCCTTCTTCTTTGAAAGGGAAGAAATGTAAACGACAGTTTCATTTGCGCTGTTCAGCTCTAAGGAAGAATTGATGGATCCATAGGTTGTTTTTTCTTTCCAAGTGGCGGGAACCGTTACTTCAAACAGCTTGTCTTTGCTTAAAAAAGTGATAGCTGCAGGCGTCGTGGATTCCTTTGTTTTTAAGGTAATCAGTTTGCGTTCTGTAGGCACTGCCACACGTGTAATAATAGCAGCAGCTTCGGAGCGCTTAATGTTTGTAGTTGGGTTAAATGTTCCGTATTCATCGCTTCCGGTCAAAACGCCCGCTTTATAGAGAGAAAGTATAGCAGCTGCGCCTTCTGTCTTTTCTGTAACGTCTGGCAATGCTTCAATTTTATTGATGGCTTTAAACTGATTGGCAGGAATTGCAGCGTAGAAAATTTGTGCAAGGTTGGTTCTGGTCGCTTTGGCAGTATAGTCGGAATAGGCATCTGCTTTGATGATTCCCTTATCTATGGCATACTTTACAGCGCCTGCGTACCATTTGCCCTCTGCTTGATCGATGACACCGTCGCCACCGTTGTAGATTTCATGAACTCTGGCTGCCATGGAGATGGCTTCACCTAAAGTGACATTTCCTGTTGGATCAAAAACTTTGTTTCCTTTTCCATTCATCAGGTTCAATTCATAGCAAGGCTTTACAGCATCTTCAATCCATCCGGATTTTACATCGGTGAAGACGCCGGCTGTGTAGGTTTGTTTTTTTGTAAAGTTGTCAAAAGCAGTTTTGCTTGTGGTGTCGGCTGCGAAAGCTGCAGTCGTAAAGGTGAGTACAAAGGCTAAAGCCAAGAGGGTACTTCTAAAAAAATTTTTTTTCATGTTCTTCTCCTTTTTAATATGGGGTATGGGATAAAGATTTAAAACTGTTAAGAACAGTATATCTTTTTGCGAGTGCTTTCGCAACTGAAATATTAAGATGTTTAGAAGTGAATGGACAGTGGCTCATTTCTCCATGGGTTATTGAGACAGCATACTAGACATTGCAAGGGTGACATGGTAAAATGAGAAGTAAAAAACAATCGTTTTTACGGGGGAAAAAAAGGGGGAAAAATGAAGGTACTTATTTTAAGTATTTCTACAGGACAGGGGCACCATGCGACGGGACAAGCTGTAGAAAATACATTTAGAAAGATGGGTGTGGACTGTTCTACGTTAGATGCATATGAGTATATTAAGCCGCTTTTGTCGGATCTTGTTTCCAAGGGCTATTTGATTTCAACAGCCTATGCACCTACGTTATCGTCCAAACTTTACAATGCTATGGTTAAGAAGAACCGGCCGGTGGAAGAATATTCACTGCCCAAGTTGGTTAACAAGCTGATGACCAAAGAACTAAAAGAATATCTTGATGAATATAATGCAGATGTGGTCATTTGTACCCATGTGTTGGCCGCTACCATGGTGAACATTATGGTGGAAAAAAATTGGATTCATGCAACCACCCTAGGGGTGATTACGGATTTTACGGTTCATCCTCTTTGGGAAGAATGCAGAAGTTTGGATTATTATGTAACACCCAGCGAACTGCTGGAATTTCAATTGAACAAAAAAGGTGTGGATACAAAGAAAATGCTTTCTTTTGGCATTCCCATTAAACCGGAATTCTCACAACGCATGGATCAAAAAGAAGCCAGACGAAAATTGGGTATTCGTGACAACCAGGCCACCGTGCTTTTAATGAGCGGAAGCATGGGTTATGGGAAAATTGATGAATCCATTAAACGATTAGATGAATTGGCCTTTGATTTTCAAATGATAGTGGTTTGTGGGAACAACAAGAGACTGTTTAAGAAGGTCAACCAACTGGAAACGAAGAAAAAAATATATGTTTATCAATATGTAAATAACGTAGATGTGATGATGGATGCATCGGATTGCATTGTGACCAAACCCGGCGGTATTACTTCTTCTGAGGCTTTGGCCAAGGCACTGCCTATGATTATGGTGAATCCAATCCCGGGGCATGAGATGAGAAATGCAGAGTTTATGTTAAATAATGGATTGGCTCTTTATGCCACGAAGACGTTTCCTTTGGACGAAGCGGTATTTGCACTTTTTAAACACCCTGAGCGGGTTTCCGATATGCGTGCTACTTTGGAGATCTTTGGAAAGCGGAATTCTACCCAAAATTTATGCGAATTCTTGGTGAATCATAAAAAAGAAGGACTATAAAAGTCCTTCTTTTACTATATATTCAGCGGCGGCCAATTCTTCTTTTAGGAGTAAGGACAAGGCAGGATTCCCTGTAATTTTGCCGGGAAATTTCCCTTGCACTATGTTTTCTGCAAGGCTTAATGCAATGGCAATGGGGTGTACAGAGGCTTTCACGGTGGTGATGGTTTCTGAAATTTTATCTTTCAGCAAATCCATATCCAGGTTCTTCAAATCCTTTTTAAAGGTTGCCATGTTTTTTTCGGTGGAATCGTTTTCATCCATTAGAAAGCGGTAAGGTAGGAGACCCTTTACGAGTAGCCCATTTAAAACGGCTTTATCATAAATGATTTCTGTGCTCAACTGAAAAACTTTGGCAGCATAATCTGCATTGGGTAGTGTTTCTTTATCAAATTCACCTTTCACAAAGGTGTGATAATTTCCGTCGTACTGATCAAAGGCCTTTAAGGTATCTAAGTAGCCAAGGCGAATAATCCTTGCTGAATTTCTTCTGTCAAAGATCATAAAATTGCCTAAATCCCAATTGCTTCCAATTTGTATGAACTGAATGTGTGGAGCCAAATCGCTTTTTTTATCAATGCCTATGGCATGTAAATCGACGGCAATTATTTTTGTTGCGCCTTGCGCTACGGCCATGGCAACAGGGACATTGTCGGCATAGCCACCGTCAACATATTTTTTTCCGTCAATTTCGTAAGCTTGTATGGCTGGAAAACAGGAGGCGCTGGCACAAATATAATCCATCATTTTTCCCTTTGGAATTTGGGATTTTCTCAGATAAAGAGGTTTTAACGAGGGAAATTCTACGGTAACAAGGCCATAATCCATAGGAGAGGAGCGAATGGTCTCTTCACTCATGTAGCTTGTCAATATTCGTTTAAGGGCTGTCAGCGTACCTCCTTTTTTTGAAATCAATTCTAAGGCATTGGTGAAATCTGTTTCGGATTCCAAATCAAAAGCGGTAGCGGTGTCCAATTCTTTCCAAAGAGAAAGGGTTGAATCATAAGAATCTTGCACAATCATGGCACCGTTAATGGCACCGATAGAAGTGCCAAAGACCATATCTATGGGAAAATTTAATTGGCGCAATGCTTGCCACACACCGATTTCGTAAGCGCCTCTTGAACCGCCGCCGCCCAAAACCAATGCGGCTTTTTCAGGGATGTTCTTTTTCATATTGATCACCTCTTGTTTTTTTCACACTTAATTTGTATAATATACCCTAACTGGGGGGATTATCCCATAAATTTTAAAAAAAATCCGGGAGGGTTACCATGGAAAATAAAATAAAAACAAATAAAACCGTCTTTGCAATTATTCTTGCGGCAGGGTATTCCTCTAGGATGGGTGCCTTTAAGCCCTTGCTGCCTATGGGAGAAAAAACGGCGGTGGAGCGAATCATTGAAACCCTGGAACACGCAAAAATTGGGAAAATCGTGGTGGTAGCAGGATATCAAAAGGAACGAATACACCACTGCTTAGCGGGTAAAAATGTGGTCATTGCCGACAATGATGATTTTGACAAAGGAATGTTTTCTTCCATACAAAGAGGAATGGAAGAGGGGATGAAAGGCGCAGGGAATCAAGGGGAAAGCATGGAATATACCGGTTTTTTCTTAAACTTGGTAGACAGCCCTTTGACGCCGGTATGGGTTTTAGAAAAGATTTTACAAGAACATGAAAAAAATAGAGACGTGATGATTGTGCCTTGCTACAAGGGAAAAAAAGGCCACCCACTTTTCATTCCTTCTAAATATTTTGGGGAAATTTTAAAATACGACGGAAGTGGCGGACTGAAGGCAATTACCAATAGATATGACCACGAATTACGGCGTATTGAAGTGGATTCAGAAGAAGTGGTTTTGGACATGGATACACCGGAGGCCTATGAGGAATTAAAGGCATATGACCGTCATAAAGAGGAAGAGGCAAGCTGTGGGGAGTTGCTGAAAAAATTTGGCATAAAGAGGCTGGTTCTTATTCGTCACGGGCAGCCCAGACAGCATGAAGGGAAAATACTGTTGGGGCAGACAGACCTTCCATTAAGCCAAAAGGGTAGAAAAGAGGCCGTTGATGCAGGGGAAGAACTTTGGAAATTAAAGGTGAATGGCAATAGGATCTATACCAGTGATTTAAAAAGAGCCCATGAGACGGCAGAGGCCATTGGAGAAGTTTTTGCAAAACATGAGGAAAGAGGTGCGGATTCACAGACTTTGCTCATTGCACAAACACCCGCCTTTCGGGAAATGAATTTGGGGGTATGGGACGGGAAATCCATAAAAGAAATAAAGGAAAATTGGCCTGAAGAATTTGAAAAAAGAGGGAATCACTTGTTGACCTATAAAAAGGGGATGGACAGTGAAAATTTTTATGACTTACAGTATCGGGTTTTAAAAGGATTCAAAAAAATCATTCCCTTGCACCAAGGAACAGATTTGGTCATTGTCGCTCATGGTGGTGTCATGAAAGTTCTTTTGGCAAATTTGGAGAACGTGCCTTTGGAGCAGGCAGTGAAGAAAAAAATCCAGACCGGCGAGATGATTGTAAAAAATATTTGAACAGGTCTTTTGATTGGCATAGAAAAGGAACGGTCAATCCAATATAAAAATGTCATACCATGGGTTTGATAAAAGGATGGTATGACATTAAAATCGGTACAGGTCTACTCTTCTTTTATAAAATCAGCAGGATTGGCAAGCCCTACCACCTCGCTGACAGGAAGGGCGATAGACAGACCACGACCTTCTGATTTCAGTCCGGCTGCTTCAATAATCGCATGGATGATTTCTTTGGTTTGGGCATGTTTGACTATGTTCAATACAATTTCTTTTTCAGGCTGAATGGTGACGGAAAAGAATTTCTCCACCTCGTGTAAACCGGTGCCACGGGCATAAAAGATGGTGCCACCATGTGCGCCGGCTTCTCTGGCAGCGTCCACCACATGATCGGCAAACCCTCTGTTTACAACGGTCATAATTAAATCATACTCTCTCTCTGTACTCATTTTCTTTTCCTCTCTATGGAACAGTTCCAATTCTAAATTATTTTACGGGTTTCCAGTTAAGACCCGACATATATTTTAAGGCCAAAGGGCCGCTGGCACCGGTGATGGGTATGGTAAAAGCAACCCCGTTGCCCGGTTGATCCAGATTGAATTTATAAAGAAGCAAATCCAAGGCAGATTGGACTTTTTCCTCTAAGACAACACTGATGACAATATCCTTTTCATCGGAGGTAATTCCTAGATAGTCGGCTAAATCCGAACCCGCAGCACCATAGCCGGGTGAGGTCAGATTAAAAGTAACTTGCATTTTTCTCAAAACGCTGGATACGGCTTCTCCTACGCCTCGATCAACGATAACAATCAGCAGCTTGACTTTTTTTATTTCTGGCATATTCTATTCCTCCTATTCCTATTCTTCCGGCGAATGCAGATTTTTATTTTTATGGTATGAACGCACAGAGTCTTCATTGTCGGCTTCGAAATCAATATATTCATTGTCTGCGACGATTTCCTTATAAATTTCATGTTCACGTAATTCATTGGCCCATTCTCTGTTTTCTACAAATTCCGTATTTTCTAACCAATCCAAAGGTTCTGCTACGTCGCTTGAATCAAAGTCCACAGGCCATTCTAAAGCAGCTTCTTCTAATTCGTCGGCAATGTCTTCTATGGTTTCTTCTTCTTCGTCCTCTGTCAGCTTTACCTTGATCTTATAGGCAAGACCTACCATTTGAATGGTAATCAAGGGTGTCATGGCGACCATAGCCACGATTCCGAATGCATCTGCCAACATGTTGCCCCCTACGGAAGCACAAGCGCCCATAGCAAAGGGTAGGATGAAGGTGGCCGTCATAGGCCCGGAAGCAACACCGCCGGAGTCAAAGGCGATGGCGGTAAAGATTTTCGGAGTAAAGAAAGTCAATCCAAGAGCCAGCAAGTAGCCGGGAATTAAAAAATACCAAATATTCACAGCAAAGAGAACACGAATCATGGCAATGCCAACAGAAACACCCACGCCGATGGATAAACTAAGCAACATGGTTTTCTTTGAAATGGCACCACCGGTCATGTCCTCTACTTGGTCGTTGAGAATATGAACGGCAGGTTCGGCGGCAACTACGAAAAAACCCATGAGCATACCGATGGGAATCAAAATCCAATTGTAGCTTAAACCTCCGATATATTCGCCGATGAAATTTCCCACAGGCAGAAAGCCTACATTTACGCCGGTTAAAAAAAGGACAAGACCAAAATAGGTATATAAAATACCAACAGCCATCTTCATCATTTGTGTCTTGGGCAATTTTAGAGAAATCAGTTGAAAGAGCAGGAATGAAATGACAATGGGCAGCAATGCAATGGCCACATCTACACAATAATCGGGAAAGGCATGGACAAAAAGATCCATTAAATCTTTCATATTTAAAACTTCTAAAAACGCAACGCTTTCAGTGGGGTCGGGGGCACCCTTATAAAAAATCCCTAAAAGCATAACGGCCAAAATCGGGCCGATTGAGCAGAGTGCAATCAGGCCAAAGCTATCGTCGTGAGAACTTTTTCCGCCACGAACAGAAGCCATACCAACGCCTAAAGCCAGGATAAAAGGAACGGTGATAGGGCCTGTGGTCACACCACCGGAATCAAAAGCAACGGCTAAATATTCTTCGGGCACAAAAATGCCCAAAGCAAATACCAGACCGTACAACCCCATTAAAATATAAGATAAGTTCCATTGGAACAGGATGCGCAAGAGGGCAATCACTAAAAAAAGACCCACGCCAATGGCCACAGACAGAATGAGGATGATATTGGGAACAGAAGAAACTTGTTCTGCCAAAACTTGCAAATCCGGCTCTGCAAGGGTAATCATAATGCCCATGACCAGACTGACAAAGATCAGCAAGCCGATTTTTTTGGATTTAGTCAACTGACCGCCAATTTGCTCACCCATAGGCATCATGGCCATGTCTGCACCAAGAGTAAAAAAACCCATTCCCAAAACCAAAAATACTGAACCGGCAAGAAATAAACTGCGTATACCAAAAGGCATGGGCGTCAGCGTGAAATTTAAAACAAGAACAATAATGGTAATTGGGAGGACGGAAGAAAAGGATTCTTTTGTTCTGAAAAAGATCTTTTTGTTCATAAACGTCTCCTATTGTAACGCTGGGACAACGAATATCAAAGGATACTTCTAAGGGACATCCAGGCAAGGTGCGCTAATTTTCCTCAGAAGACATCTTCGAAAAAAACTCCGAAAAAATATTATGTGGATATTATAGCACGAAGTGGTATAATAATCAAAGTATATGAATTTTAAAAATTGACGAAATAGACTTGAAAGGTTGGGAATGAATGAATATATTGGTAGCAAATGATGACGGAATAAAGGCTCAGGGAATCCGAGAATTGGTGAGGGCTCTTTCCGCAGTTGCAGAGATTTATGTGTGCGCGCCTCACGTCCAGAGAAGTGCCAGCGGGCATGCAATTACTATAGGAAAACCATTGCAGATAAACGAAGTGGCATTTGAACATGCCGCAGTCGCATTAGAATTTACGGGGACGCCGGCAGATTGTGTAAAGTTGGGATTGGAAGTTTTAAAGGAAAGGGATGTGCACATTGACATGGTGTTTTCCGGCATTAACCACGGCGGAAATTTAGGAACGGATACCCTCTATTCCGGAACCGTATCTGCAGCCATTGAAGGTTGCATTTGTGGCATACCGGCAGTTGCCGTATCTGTCAACGATCATGCACCAAAGCATTTTGAGTTGGCTTGTCGGTTAGCGGTGAGCGCCTGCCAAAAAGCTTTTGGAAAAATGGATGAGAAAACGGTTTTAAATATTAATGTACCCAATTTGCCTGATGAGGAAGTGAAGGGTGTGAAGGTCACAAGATTAGGAGCAAGGGAATACGATGGTTGGTTTCAGCCCAGAGTCAATGATGCAGGGGAAACTTCATTTTGGTATTCCGGAAAACCTGTGGTGTATGAGGGTTTATCCAATGATGTGGATGTGGTGTCTATGCAAGAAGGTTATGCCTCTATCACGCCGTTGCAATACGATTTTACAAATTATAAGTTAATAGAAGAAGTAAAAAACTGGGGGATATAAACAATGAGAAAATTAAAGATTGAAAAAGAAGACGCGGTATTTGTGGCTATTGATTTTCAAGAGCGCATTATGCCGGCCATGAAAAACCATGAAGAACTTGAAAAGACGGTGGCAAAACTGATCAAAGGATGCCGGATAATGGGTGTGCCTATTTTAGTGACACAGCAATATACCAAAGGACTGGGTGCCACGACGCAGCCCATTATAGAAGCATTGACAGAACCCCTTTCGGAGGAATTGCCGGCAACCACTTTTTCGCCCATTGAAAAGACCAGTTTTAGTGCTATGAAAGAACCGGCGTTTGTAAAAGCTTTAGAAGCCCTTGGCAGAAAGACGGTGATAATCGGCGGCATTGAAGCCCATGTATGCGTGCAGCAGACGGTGATTGATTTGTTGGAAAGTGGGTATTCTGTTTTTGTAATAAATGACGGTGTGTCATCGAGAACCAATATGGATAAAAAATATGCACAGCGCAGAATGAGTGAATCGGGCGCTATGGGCACCACTTATGAGGCGGCAGTCTTTGAGTTATGTGGCGGCGCAAAAGAACAAGGCTTTAAACAAATTTCAAATTTGGTAAAATAAAGCAAAACAATACACCCGAAGAAAGGCACAAAATAAATGTTAATGTTTGAAAATGAAATTACACTGGAGTCTCAGGATTTTTTAGAAACGTATTTGCAGGGATTTGAATACAAAACGTCAGGACTTTCCTTTAGTTCTTTGTATATGTGGAGAGAAATCAACCAGATTAGCTGGAAGAAAATCGGAGAGTTTGTATGCGTAGCCGGTGTCAGTAACTTGGAAGAAGACAAGGAAGAGCATTTTTTGTTTCCTCCACTAACCGCAGACGGTGAATATGATCCTGGGGCATTGCGAGAAACTTTGAGAGAGGCACGTGAAATTTTTGAAAAAAATGGAGAGCCTTTTACCATCATGCTCATTCCTTTTCACCTTGTGGATCGGATTGAAAATGCAGTACCCGGCCAGTTTAAATTTATACCCGATCGACCTAATTTCGATTATGTATATAAAACACAAGATTTGATCGAATTAAAAGGACGTGATTACCACGGCAAAAAAAATCATCTGAACTATTTTTTGAATCATTTTAAATACGAATATGTGACACTGACTTCAGACATGGCGGCAGAGGCGATGCAGTTTATAGAGGCGTTTAATAAAAGAAAAAATTTAGAGGACAAGCATGAACGTGAACTCCTTGAAATGGAAGAAGAGGCCATGGAGGATGTGTTTAAAAACATTGAAAAAGTAGGATACTTGGCAGGTGCCATCTTAATAGACGGCAAAATAGAAGCCTTGAGCATAGGCGGCTATTTGGGGAAAAAGACGGTAACCGTTCACGTGGAAAAAGCGAATACGGAATTTCGTGGGTTGTATCAAGCCATTAACAATGAATTTTGTAAACATGTGGCTTCTCATGTGAAATTAATTAACAGAGAAGAAGATATGGGGCTTCCCGGGTTGCGGAAGGCAAAACTTTCCTACAAACCCGTGAAACTTATCGAAAAACATATTGCTGTTTTAAAAAATCCGGAAATAAAATTTTAAAATTGAATCTTATGATAATTCATATGGCTATTGTCATGATAAAAAAAATATGGTAGAATTAAGGAGCTAAAATTCGGTGTTTTGGTTGTTAGACAGAGATAAAGAGCGAAGAAACAAAAAAGTGCCGAAAAAAAACAATTTACACTAGTTCAAAAATATTTTAATAACAGGAGGTTTTTAAATGAGAGAAGTTGTAATCGTAAGCGCAGTTAGAACACCAATAGGTAGCTTCGGTGGAAGCTTAAAGGACCAAAAAGCGGTAATGCTTGGTTCTGTCGCAGCAAAAGAAGCGATTAAGAGAGCGGGAATCGATCCTGCTATGATTGATGAAGTCATTCTTGGAAATGTACTGCAAGGTGGACTGGGACAGAACGTTGCCAGACAGATTGCCATGGCATCAGGTGTGCCAAAAGAAATTCCTGCCATGACGATTAACAAAGTTTGCGGATCAGGGCTTAGATCTGTTGGATTAGCAGCATCTATCATCAAAGCTGGCGATGCAGATTGCATTCTTGCAGGTGGTGCGGAGAGCATGTCTCAGGCAGGATACCTTATGGAAAATGCAAGATGGGGCGCTAGAATGGGCGACGCAAAGATGATGGACATCATGGTAAATGATGGACTGACTGATGCGTACAACCATTACCACATGGGTGTAACAGCTGAAAATGTTGCAGAACAGTGGGGATTGACGAGAGAAGATGTTGACAAGTTCTCAATGGAATCACAGAACAAGGCAGAAGCTGCTGTGAAATCAGGAAGATTTAAAGACGAAATCGTTCCTGTAGAAGTTCCTCAGAGAAAGGGTGATCCTAAAATCTTTGATACAGACGAATTCCCTAAGTTTGGTACAACTATGGAGACTTTAGGAAAACTAAGGCCGGCGTTTAAGAAAGACGGAATCGTAACCGCAGGTAACGCATCCGGTATTAACGACAGTGGTGCTGCGTTAATCGTGATGTCAAAAGAAAAAGCAGATGAACTAGGAATCAAATATCTTTGCAAGATTAAGTCTTATGCTTCAGCAGGCGTAGATCCTAAGATCATGGGTGTAGGACCTATTCCGGCTAGTAAAAAAGCACTTGAAATTGCAGGATTGACCATCAAAGACATGGACTTGGTAGAAGCGAACGAAGCTTTTGCAGCACAAGCGGTTGTAGTTGGAAAAGAACTTGGAATTGATCCGGCTATTTTAAATGTAAACGGCGGTGCAACGGCACTTGGACATCCAATCGGTGCATCCGGTGCAAGAATTTTGATTACATTGCTTTATGAGATGCAGAAGAGAGATGTAAAGCATGGCTTGGCTACACTTTGTATCGGTGGTGGTATGGGAACCGCTCTTGTTGTTGAGAGATAGTTTGAAATCATCAAAAAATTGAAAATAAAAATGGTTATAAAAAAGCGGCAAAGATAAATTTGCCGCTTTTTTTTGGATAAGAATTCTGTTATCTGGGTGCAATGCTGTAATTATGTTTGACACTGGACAACACCACATTTGTTTGTGTTCGTTTGATTCCTTCAATGCCTTTGATCTTGTTCATTAGAATTTCCAGAGATGCTGTGTTTTTTGTGGTAATCTTTAAGATATAATCGTACTCCCCCGTCACATAGTGACATTCTAAAATCTCTTTTTCGCTCTTTACTACATTTAGGAAGGCATTGGTGTGCTGTGGGCTTTCCAAACTAATATTCATGACCACAGAAAGTTCTTTGCCCAAAGTAGCGGGATTTAAAATAACGGTGTATTTTTCAATAACGTGGGTGCATTCCAATTTTTTCAACCGTTCGCTTACAGCGGAAAGAGATAAGTCTACCGTTTTACTGAGTTCGGAGATAGAAGCTCTGGAATTTTCCTGAAGCACTTCTAAAATTTTAGCATCAATGTTGTCCATGATTGACCTCCTACAAGGATAATTAACGTAAATGTGTTTATATGCCTTAATTTTATCAGTAAGCAAAGGCTAAATCAATGATTTTCCTTTAAAAAACAGAAGAAAATAGAACTTTTCGTATAAAACCTTTTCAATGGCAAAACTAATTGTTGATGAATGATTTTAATTAGGGTAAAATGAATTTAAAGTTAAATAGGGTCATTGCAAAGAAAATGATTAAAATAAATGAGGAGGCAATTATGGAAAAGGTAGAGACTGAGAAATTGGAAGAATTGGAAAATGAACAGGCCGGTTCTAACTTTATACACAATATAATCAATAAGGATTTAGAGGCGAAAACCTATGGTGAACGGGAAATTCATACACGTTTTCCGCCGGAACCAAATGGGTATTTGCATATTGGCCATGCAAAATCCATCTGTTTGAATTTTTCCACGGCGCAGAAATACGGTGGAAAATGTAATTTAAGGTTTGATGACACAAACCCGGTGAAAGAAGATACGGAGTATGTGGATTCTATTACAGGAGACGTGGCATGGCTGGGATTTCAATGGGATAAGATTTTATTTGCTTCCGATTACTTTGATACTATGTACGACTGTGCAGTGAAATTGATTGAAAAAGGAAAGGCCTACGTTTGCGATCTTTCTCCCGAGGAGATGAAAGCGACGAGAGGAACACTGACAGAAGCAGGAAAAGAAAGCCCCAACAGAAATCGTTTGGTAGACGAAAATATAGCTCTTTTTGAGAGAATGAAACAGGGAGAATTTGAAGATGGTGCGTTGGTACTGAGAGCGAAAATTGATATGTCTTCACCTAACATGAACATGAGAGATCCTATTCTATATCGAATTGCCCACGTGACCCATCATAATACAGGGGATAAATGGTGCATCTATCCCATGTATGATTATGCCCATCCTATTGAAGATGCCATTGAACAAATTACCCATTCCATTTGTACCTTAGAATTTGAGGATCACAGGCCTCTTTACGACTGGGTCTTAAAAGAATTGGATTGGGAAATGCCGCCTCAACAAATAGAATTTGCCAGATTGAACCTGACCAACACGGTCATGAGTAAACGATATTTAAAAGCCTTGGTAGACGATCAAGAGGTAGAAGGTTGGGATGATCCCAGAATGCCTACCATTGCAGGACTTAGAAGGCGAGGGTATACGCCGGAATCCATTCGGGATTTCTGTGAAAGAATTGGTGTATCCAAAGCAAACAGCATGGTAGATGTTGCTCTTTTGGAACACTGTATCAGAGAAGATCTGAATCCCAAAGTAGAGAGCCGCATGGTGGTGGAAAATCCTATCAAGATTGTGCTTACCAACTATCCTGAGGGTCAATCCGAGGAAGTGGAGATTGAAAACAAACCACAAGATCCGGAAGCCGGTTTTCGGAAGGTTTCTTTCTCCAGAGAACTGTTGGTGGATGGTGCAGATTTCATGGAAGTGCCTGCTAAAAAGTATTTTAGGCTTTTTCCCGGAAATGAAGTGCGATTTAAAGGGGCATACTTTATTACCTGCAATGAGGTAGTGAAAGATGAGCAAGGGCAGGTTGTTCAGCTAAATTGTACTTATGACCCTGAGACAAAGAGTGGAAGCGGATTTGCAGGACGTAAAGTAAAAGGAACCATTCACTGGGTAGATGCCAAAACGGCAGTTAAAATTAAAATCAGAAATTATGGGTACCTGATGGTTGAAAATGAAAGGGGAGATAACATGATGAATCCCCATTCATTGGAAGAAATTGAAG
>JAVVUJ010000030.1:0-19123 GCA_036653195.1 Anaerovorax sp.
GTTTGCCATTTACCATCATATACAGGCCTTCTTCTTTCCCTTTCACCCTTCCGATGCAAGAAAACTTAATCTGTGCTTCTTCCATGGCTTGCTCCATGTTTTCCTTTTTGTCAGGGGATACAATGATCATCATACAACCGCTGGAAATCAACCTTAAATAGTCGATACCGAAATGCTTGCAAATTTTCAAAGTGGTCTCTTTCACCGGAATTTGATCTACAAAGATCTGTGCACCTGTTTGAGAAATGTCACACAGTTCCCACACGGCTCCTAAAACGCCACCTTCTGTAATATCGTGCATCCCCGATGTACCTATTTTTCCCGCCAAAACCCCTTCTTCCACCACGCTGACTTGGGATAACATGGCGCGGGCTTCTTCTCGCTCTGCTTCCGTTAAAAATGTAGCCACTTCCTCCTGTTTGTCACAGGAAATGATGCCAGTTCCTTCTAAGCCCGCCCATTTTGTAATATAGATAGAATCCCCCGGCTTCATGACTTTCATCTTCTCTCGGGCTAGTTTATGCCCTCTGCCTATGGCTGTGGAAACGATGACCGGTTTGATGACCGCCGGTGTAATCTCCGTATGGCCGCCGATAATTTCAACGCCCAATTTCTCCGCCGCTTGTCCTGCTTGTTTCATCATCTCTTCAATTTCCTGGGCAGTGGTTCCTACAGGCAGCATGACTGCCAACATAATACCCAAAGGCTCTACGCCGTTAGAAGCAATGTCGTTACAGGAAATATGAATGGACAGGCTTCCGATTTCATTGACTGCCGCTGTAATAGGGTCTGTGGACAAGATGCAATCATAGTCACCAAAATCTACAACCGCACAGTCTTCTCCAATTCCCGGTCTTGTAATCACTTCCGGCCTTTTAAATTTAATATTTTTAAAGACGATATCTTCTAATAGTTTACTATCTAATTTACCTACTTTTAACATTGGATCCCTCTATTCATCATTTGTTAATTTTTCATTGATTGCACGGAAATACAATCACCTCACAAAAAGTATTGTACCAGACTACAAGACATAAGTAAACAAACGTTGCCACTTACACTGCCTTTTTCCTTCTTGGTACATCCTCTTTCCCGCCCTATGCAAAATGTCAAATGGCGAAAGTCTTCCCTACTATTCCACAGTTTTCTCCTTGAAATCCAAAACCTGTTCTTCTGTAAGGATGGGAATCTTCCATTGTTTCGCCGTCTTATTCTTTGAAGAATTGGAACGTGCATCATTGTTGACTAAATAATCTGTCTTAGAGGTTACACTGCCCGTTACCTTTCCGCCCCGTTCTTCTATATATGCTTTTAGTTGGCTTCTGTTTTCAAACTTTTCAAGAGAACCGGTTATGACAAAAACTTTTCCTTCAAAGATTTGGATCGCCTGAGAGGGCAATATTTCTTCAAAAACCAGTTCTCTTCTCACATCCTCCACAATGATTTTGTTTTTTTCTTGGGCAAAAAAATCCACATAAGCTTTTGCCATAATTTCACCGATTCCGTCAATATCCATCAATTGTTCAAAGGTCAAGTTCTCAATGGTTTCCCAACTATGTTTGCAGTCTTTGGAAATATTGTTGGCATTGGCCACACCGATATTTGGGATGCCTAGGCTATAAAGAAAGCGTGCCGTGGTAGTTTTACGCGCTTTATTAATAGAATCCACCAAATTTTCAAAGGATTTTTCTCCAAATCCTTCCATCTCTTTAATAGTTTCTCCAAACTTCTCTACATGAAATAAATCTGCTAATTCTTTGACAAGTCCTTTCCCGATAAGCTTTTCAATGGTGGCTTCCGACAGGCCTTCCATATTCATGGCATCTCGACTGACAAAATGGGTAAAGGATTT
Organism: Anaerovorax sp.; assembly: GCA_036653195.1. Taxonomy (GTDB): domain Bacteria; phylum Bacillota; class Clostridia; order Peptostreptococcales; family Anaerovoracaceae; genus JAVVUJ01. The sequence continues at coordinate 1,853 of JAVVUJ010000030.1, forward strand.
CACTTGTTTTGCCAAACAAGTGGGATTTGGACAAACCAACGTCTTGACCCCGTTGCCCTTTCCCTCTTCATCTTGCTTTATCACCGTTTCTGTGCCGCACACAGGGCAATGAGGGCAAAGTAAAAACCGTCCACTTTCCGGGTCTGTATTAGAAACCTGCACCTTGCGCTCTTGTGCGGAAAAATTTTCAGCGATCTGAGGAATAATCATGTTCGCCTTATAGACACCCACCCGATCCCCCACTTGCAACGCCAGTTCTTCAAGGATACTGATATTATGCAAGCCAGCTCTGCTTACGGTGGTTCCTTCCAACTCCACCGGTTCAAATACTGCGATGGGGTTGATCAAACCGGTTCTGGAAGGATTCCACTGGATTTCCCGCAGGGTGGTCACCGCCACTTCATCTTTCCATTTAAACGCTATGGCGTCTCTTGGAAATTTCGCAGTAGCGCCCAAAGATTTTCCGTAGGCCACATCGTCATAAACCAGCACCAAGCCATCGGAAGGAAAATCAGTATGTCCCGCCTTTTCTTTCCATTCTTCCACCACCTGTTCCAAATTTTCCTCACAAACCGTGGCATGTTCCACTACTTGAAAATGATGGTCTGTGAGCCATTGCAATTCTTCTGTCCTAGAATGGTGAACCTGCATTTTTTCCAAATCATCCATTTCTACCAATGAAAAGGCAAAGAAATGCACCTTTCGCTCTGCCGTAATTTGGTTGTTTAGTTGGCGGACAGTACCACTGCATAAATTTCTGGGGTTCTTGTACTTTGCACCTGCGTCTTCTATTTGCCCATTGATTTTTTCGAAATCTGAATAGTTGATGACGGCCTCCCCTCGCACCACCAATTTTCCCTCATAGGGTATGATGAGGGGAATATTCTCAAACACCTTAGCATTGTTTGTAATCACTTCCCCAGTCTGCCCGTTTCCTCTGGTTACGCCTTTCACCAGCTTGCCACCTTCATAAGTCAACACAATGGTCAAACCGTCCAATTTCCATGAAAGTAAACCCTTCTGCCCACCCAACCATGATTTTAAGGTATCCATCTCTTTTGTCTTGTCTAAAGAAAGCATGGGACTGCTGTGTTTTTCTTTGGGAAGGCTGCTGACCACTTCATAACCTACTGTGTTAGTGGGACTGTTGGACATGGTAATCCCAATCTGACTTTCCAAGGACAAAAGTTCATCATAAAGCTGATCATACTTTCGGTTGGACATGACTTCAAGATTGTCAATCTCATAAGATTTTCCGGCGCGGTTCAAAACATCCACCAGTTCTTTCATTTTTTGAAAATTTTCCGTCGTTTTTTCCATCTTTGTTCTTTCTTCCTATTCTTCTGCTATATTTTTTTCATAGGTGCCATATCTTTTGCCAATTTTTTCACACCTACAGAATCAAAGGCCACGGTAATCACGTTTCCCGCCACGGAAACCACCATTCCCTCTCCAAATTTATTGTGTTTTACTTTATCCCCACTGGTCAGCGCTCCTTGAATTTTTCCTTTTTCCTCATGTCCACTTGCAGTCTTCACATTGTTTTTAATATATTTTAATTGGTCAAAAGGTCTGAATATATTCCCACTGCCAAACCCATCGTTTTGTCCACCGGGACTGCCGCCATCCATATTTGACGGTTTCTTTGAAAAAACAGCATCGCCTTCCATTAATTTTTTATCTACTTCCCTTAAAAACATGGATTCTTTTGTGTAATCCGTTTTCCCATATAAGGTACGGGTGGCAGCGCTGGTTAAGTACAGCTTGGTCTTTGCTCTGGTCATGCCTACATAGCACAGCCTTCGTTCTTCTTCGATACCACCCATTTTTTCAAGAGCACGCCAACCGGGAAACAGACCATCTTCCATACCCGGCATGAATACCACCGGAAATTCCAACCCTTTTGCGCTATGCAAGGTCATTAAAACAATGGCATTTTCATCTGCATTGTGGTTGTCCACTTCTGCAACCAAGGCGACTCGTTCCATAAATTCAGATAAGGTCAACATGGAATTTTCATGTTCATAATCGTAAATAACCGATTTGAATTCCAATAAATTTTCAATGCGTCCCTCAGATTCTACTGTGTTTTGATCTTCTAAATTTTTTAAATACCCCGTCTGAACCAAAAGGCCGTCATAAATATCAGAAACTTTCAAATTATCCTTTTCTTCACTGAGTTTTCTGATGGCTTCCACCATGGTTCTGACACTACCAATGGATTTACCCGGCAATCCTTCCAAGATTTCTTCGTCCATTAAGGATTCCAACAAACTTTCCCCTCGAACAGAAGCCAATGTTTTCAGCTTTTCTACTGTTTTCTCACCCATGCCTCGCTTAGGCTCATTGATAATTCTTGTGAGAGACAGATCATCTGCAGGATTTTGAACCAAACGCATATAGGCCATCAAATCCTTGATTTCCTTACGATCGTAATATTTGATGCCCCCTAGCACCCGATAAGGTAAATCTCTGGCCATAAGTGCTTCCTCCAGGGCTCTGGATTGGGCATTGGTTCTGTACAAAACAGCAAAGCTTTTATAGTCAAATTCTCTGCTTTTTAAATGATCGATTTCTTGTGCAATGTATCTGGCCTCATCTTTTTCATCTTCTGCCCTGTAATATTTTAATTTATCGCCTTTTTCTTTCACCGTCCAAAGCTTTTTGCTCTTTCTTCCTTGATTGTTTTCGATGACAGAATGCGCCGCCTCTAAAATGATCGCTTGGGATCTGTAATTTTGCTCCAGTTTGATCACTTTGGTGTTGGGAAAGTCCTTTTCAAACTCTAAAATATTTTTAATATCCGCCCCACGCCATTGGTAAATACACTGATCATCATCTCCCACGACACATAGATTATGATGCCCTTCTGCCAAATATTTTATAAATCGATATTGAATGAAGTTTGTATCCTGGTATTCATCTACCATAATATATTGAAAGCGTTCTTGATATTGGCGCAAGACTTCTTCATGACGCTCAAAAATTTGCACGGTTCTCAAAATCAAATCATCGAAATCCATGGCGTTATTTTTTTTGAGTACCTTTTCATAAGCCACATAGAGGTCTGCCAAAATGTTGCCATTAAAGTCATTTCCCTGCATCTGTTTAAATTTTTCCGGTGAAATGGCTTTTTCCTTACAGTCACTGATGACGCTGAGCACATAAGCCGGCGTAAATTTTTTATCTTCAATATTTCGTTCTTTTAAACAGGCTTTGGCCACTACTTTTTGATCCGTAGGATCATAGACTACAAAATCGTTGCCATAGCCTAAAAGATCCCCATGCTTTCTCAGAATCCTCAAGCAAGCAGAGTGGAAGGTGAGCATCCACATGGACAACCCGCCTCCAATGAGTGATTCCACTCGATCTCGCATTTCTTTGGCCGCTTTGTTTGTAAAGGTAACCGCCAAAATATTGTAGGGCGCAATCCCTTCTTCTTTAACCAGATAGGCGATTCTGTGGGTCATGGTGCTGGTCTTTCCACTGCCCGCACCGGCCAAAATAAGCAAGGGCCCATCTTTATGCATGGCGGCTCTTCTCTGCTCCGGGTTTAATTGATCTAAATAATCCATAGGTTCTCCTTATCCTCTGTATGTATCAGCTTCACGCTACTGTTTCTTTATTTTTAATTTTCCTTTTATCCGTACACCGGCATGATACATTATAATGGATATGGGCCATAATATCTATATTGATTTGCACCATAGAACAAAAAACAAAAAAACTCGCCGAAAAGTGAGAAAGTTTGTGCCTTCCCACTTTTCTTGGCAAAGTCTTTATTTCTATTGGCTTCTATCTATGATCCGTGCTTTCTATGCTGTCTAATTCTAGTAATTTCTAGCTTTTAAAGCAAAATATGCTTTTGGATGGTCGCATACAGGGCACTTCTCATATGCAGATTGGCTTTCATAAACGTATCCGCAATTTTCACATTTCCACTCAACCACTTGATCTTTTGCAAATACTTTTCCTTCTTCAATGTTCTTCTTTAAAGATCTGTATCTGTTTTCATGCTCTTTTTCTACAGAAGCAACGCCTTCCATCTGTGCTGCAATTTCCGGGAATCCTTCTGCTCTTGCAACTTCTGCAAATTGCTTGTACATTTCGGTCCATTCATAGTGCTCACCTTCTGCTGCATGTTCCAAATTCTGTGCTGTAGTACCAATGCCTTCAGCCAGTTTGAACCAAAGCTCTGCATGTTCCTTTTCGTTTGCGGCAGTTTCTTCAAAGATCTGAGAAATCTGTACAAATCCTTCCTTCTTTGCTTTTGAAGCATAGTAGGTGTATTTATTTCTTGCCATGGATTCTCCTGCAAATGCAGCCATTAAGTTCTCCAATGTTTTCGTTCCTTTTAAATCTTTCATTTATTAAATTCCTCCCTATTTTTTTAATTAATACGCCTTATAATTAGGCGTATGTACGTTCATAATAGTAACAATTCCTATTATGTTACTATCATAATCACTTTACACCCATTTGTCAATATAAATTTAGCAATTATTTCCTGTTTCCAAGTCTTTCTTTGGACATTTCAGGATTGACAGAGGTTTTAGATTCCATAGCAATCGCCGCCGCTTCCATGCCGTATTCGGCAGTGGTCTGCATATCATAACCCTTTACAAAACCGCTTAAAATAGCTGCTGAGAACGCATCTCCGGCACCTACAGCACGAACGATGGAAAGGTTTTCCTTAGGCCTAAGGGTTCCTGTCTGCTTCCCGTCTGTGTAAAATACACCGCCGCCGCTTAAGGTCATAAACAATCGCTTTACGCCCTGTTCCATAAACCATGCGCCTGCCGCTTCCATTTCCGAACCACTTAAGATACTCAATCCGGAAAGGGATTCCGCTTCCATTCTGTTGGGCTTTATAGTATGAAAATTTCCCACAAGATCCTTGGCGCTCTCCGCCTGTGCCTGGGAAACAGGATCTAAAAACAAGGGAATGGTTCCAAATGCTTTTACGGCATAAGCCAAGACTTCCGCCGAAATATTGGCATCAAGTCCCACGATTTTACAATCTGAAAATGCTTTTACGGCATCATCTATGACTTCTGTAGAAATGCACTTCATCACATCCACATTGTAGAGTGCCAACTCCAAATCCTTTAAAAGATTTAAGACCGCCATAGATACTGCGGTATTTTCAGCTGCAAGAAGCCTTACATTTTTTACATCAACCCCAAGTGCTTCTAATTCCCTCACAACGCCGCGTCCTGCAAAGTCATCACCTGCCACAGAAGCAAAAGATACCCTTTCTCCCATTCTTGCCAGATTTTCTGCAATGTTTCTTCCTGCACCTCCATAAGACATAGAGATGGTTCCTGCATTTGAATCATGCATAGCCAGTTGTCCATAAGGGTTTCCCTCAATCTCAGCGACAATGCCGCCTATAATACCTATTTTACTCATACGAAAATACTTCCTCCTATAAATTCTCTCATTATTGAATTGTTTACGATTATTGAATCATCTTCTATTACATGGAAAAAACTTAAAATTTCAAGCATTCTCCTTGCTTCGGCATATTCAGGTTCTTCTCTCTTAATTTCTTTCAGCAAAGGTTCTGCGTATTTTTTCAACACTGCCATTTCATAAATATGAACGGAGTTGAAAAACACATCGGCTTCATCGTTAAAAGGAAAGATATTTTTATCCTCACCGGCACGTACCTTGGGCCATTCCCAAATGGTTTCCTTTGCAGAATGTCCACGGAATTTATAATCTCTGACCATTCTTCGAAATTTTCGTGCATCGGTGGTAGGAATTCGATTATGTTTGTCAATTTTCAATTGGCTTAAAGGGCTGATGTAAATTTTAAATTTTTTATCATCGGGGATATGAGGCGTCAACAGCTTGTTAAGGCCATGAATCCCTTCTACAACAATGGGTTGATTTTCACCTGCAACGGTCTTTCTCAGCCCAAAATTTTTAGTGCCTTCTATAAAGTCAAAGGTGGGCACATCCACCATTTTACCTTCTATCAATCCATTGAGGTGATTGTTGAAAAGTTCTATGTCAATGCATCCAATATCCTCAAAATTTCGTTCTCCCTTTTCGTCTAAAGGGGTATCTTTTCTTTCTACAAAATAGTCATCTGTGCTTAGATAAATGGGATTTAATCCATTGACCTTCAGCTGTATATTCAGCCGTTTTGCAAAGGTCGTCTTTCCAGAAGAAGACGGTCCTGCAATGAGGATCACACGTTTTTTTGATTGTGCAATGCGATCCGCAATTTGTGCGATTTCCTTCTCGTGAATGGCTTCTGAAATTTGAATGATCTCCTTGTATTCACCATTATCTATTTTTCGGTTTAATTCCTCCACAACATGAATGCCCATAAGACTTTCTGCTGTTTGAGCCGTTGCAAATGCACTGTAAAGCTTTTCTTCCTCCTTGAATGGAGGTATTTTATTGGGAATACTCTGATGGGGAAATCGTAAAATGATCCCTTTTTTATACCTGACCAATTCAAAATATTTTAAGTAACCTGTAGTAGGTACATTTTTCCCTGTTAAAAAGGTCTGCGCTTCCGGCATACTTTCAATAGGGATGTTTCTTTCCACCAATTTTTTCATTCTAGCCTCTATGGCCTTTATTTGTTCATCGCTGACAGGTTTTTCACTTTTTATAACCGTAAAAAGCCCTTTGCATAAAGAATTTCCCACGGTGACTGATGGGTTTTTTAAAATGTGAGAGACCGCATTTAAATATAGAATGGTCAACGACCTTTGGTAAACCAAATTTGCCGCCTGATTTCGCATATCTAACAGGGTTACGCAGCTGTCCTCCGTTAAAATAAAATTCAAATCCTCATACTGATTGTTCACAGTCGCCAACAAAACATCATAAGGCAGTGTTTCTTGACAGGTATTTACGATATCCAATACCTTTGTTCCCTTTGGAAAAATGTTTTCCGCCATCCTTCATTCCCCCTTATCTTTTACCATTTAATTCTTTGCAAGGATTGCCATTGGCCTAGCACATTTTGTACAACAGGTACCTAATCCTGTGCCTTTTCCCTTCATAGACGCCCAGTTGCGCCACTTCCATTTACAATCATTGCAAGCATTGGGATTATTGTATCATATTTCTATACAAAAGGGGCAATAATAGTATTCGAAAGGGGTGATATATTTGAGAAACTTAGTTCTTATTTTAATCATTATCGGTGCTGTTAACTGGGGATTCATTGGATTTTTCCAATATGATTTAGTCTCCAGCCTATTCCATGGAAACTTGGAAATTGTCAGCAGAGTCATATTTGCTATCGTAGGGCTGGCCGGAATTTATGCCATTTCATTCTTTTTCAGAGGCCGCAATACATCCCATGTATAAACTGTTTTTTTAACCGTAAAAGTCATACCTTCTTTATCTGGTATGGCTTTTTCTCTGTATTTTTATACCCCATTTCTTGACAAATATATCATCAAAGAGTATGATTTATGAAATATAGCTAGATTTATACCAGCTTATGGAGAAGGAGAGAGTGAAAATGATTTGGAATGAACCGGTAGAAACCATGAGCCGTGATGAACTGCATGCCTTGCAAAGTCGCCGCTTAAAGGATATGGTGACAAGAGTTTACCACAATGTGGAATTTTACAAGAAAAAAATGCAGGCTTTGGGCCTTGAACCCGGAGATATTAATACACTGGAAGATTTGGTAAAATTACCCTTTACCACAAAACAGGATTTAAGAGACAACTATCCGTTTGGTCTTTTCGCTGTCCCTAAAAGTGAAGTTGTCAGGCTGCATGCTTCATCGGGCACCACAGGAAAACCAACAGTAGTGGCTTATACGAGAAAAGACATCAGTACTTTTTCCGAAGTTGTAGCTAGGGCGCTATGCTCTGCCGGTGGAACAAAGCTGGATATCGTACAAATTGCTTATGGATATGGATTGTTTACCGGTGGATTGGGCATTCACTATGGTGCTGAAAAATTAGGTGCCACCGTGGTACCCATTTCCGGCGGCAACACAGCAAAACAGCTGACCCTTTTGCAAGATTTTGGCAGCACCATTCTTGCTTGCACCCCTTCCTATGCTTTATTTTTAGCGGAAGCCATTGCAGATGCAAAGATTGATCCCAAAGAATTAAAGCTAAAAATCGGTCTCTTCGGTGCGGAACCTTGGAGTGAAGAAATGAGAAGGCAGATTGAAACAGGATTGCAAATCGAAGCCCACGACATCTATGGCCTTAGCGAAATCATCGGTCCAGGCGTCGCTTGTAGTTGTCAAGCCCACGAAGGTCTGCACATTGCAGAAGACCACTTTATTCCCGAAATATTAAATCCGGAAACATTGACCCCTGTATCGGCGGGTACCGTAGGCGAACTGACCTTTACCACCATTACAAAGGAAGCCATGCCCTTACTTCGATACCGAACCAGAGACTTGTCCAGCCTGCGCTATGACCCTTGTTCTTGCGGGCGAACCAATGTAAGGATGTCCAAAATATTCGGACGCTCCGATGACATGTTGATTATCAGAGGTGTCAACGTATTCCCATCTCAGGTGGAAAGCGTACTTCTTGAAATTCCGGAAGCAAAACCATATTATATGTTGATTGTAGATAGAAAAGGAACCATGGATACCTTGGAAATTCAGGTTGAAATTGATGACAAGTTCTTCTCCGATGAAATGAAAGAATTGAACAGTTTACGACAAAAAATCAAACATAAGGTGGAAAGCATTCTTGGTATCAGTGTGATTATCAGCTTAGTAGAGCATAAAACGTTAAAACGCACGGAAGGAAAAGCACAAAGAGTCATTGATAAAAGAAAGGTATAAGAGTGGAGACTATGATTATTAAACAATTGTCCGTATTTTTACAAAACGAATTAGGCAGATTGGAAGAAGCCACCGCTGTCTTGGCTCAACAAAAAATAAACATCTCTGCCTTAAGCATCGCCGAAACTTCTGATTATGGCATTCTGAGAATGATTGTGGATGATGTGGAAAAAGCAGCCCAAGCTTTGCGTGACGCTGATTTTTCTGTAAAATTAACGGATGTCATCCGTATTGAGGCGCCGGATGTCCCCGGCTCTTTACATGATGTCTTAACAAAACTGTCAAAAAACGGGATTGATCTTTCCTATATGTATGGCTATTCCAATGATGGAATCGCCCCCTTTATACTAAAAGTCAGCAATCCTGAAAAAGCTTTAGAAGCCTTAAAATAGGCTCTTGAAACTACCTTTACACACCAAATAGGAGTTTGGGAACTGCGCCATTTACGCATCTCCCAAACTCCTTTTTTAAACAAATTTATTGATTAACGACAACATCCTCTGCGGCATTTGCAGCAAAGAACCCATCTGCAGCAGCAGTGATAACAGTTATTTGGCTGTACCCACTGACCGCATCCACTCTCAACTCTGTTCTCGCCGCATCCATATTCGGCTCTGCTCTGGCCACAGCCATTTTCCGGTCTGATTCGACCACAGTTTTCGTATTGATTACAACACATTTTAGACCTCCATTTTATTTTAATCCCATCTTCAACATGGTTATGGGTTGAAAGTGTGAAACAATTTTTCACACATACTCTGTAATTTTTTAATAGGAACAGTTCCTTTTTATTGCTCTTTACTTATATAATGAATTTTTGTTAGGTTTTCATTTCATCCTGTAGATTTAATCGAATTTTATCGTTTAAACGGTGTCTATCTGGGTGTTTTTCATGGGGTATCTTCTCTATGTTATGTCGCATCTACGAAAAATGTGTCTATCCACGCCCTATTCATAATTTGTCAATGGTTTCTCGGATTTTCAGCCATCTGATACATTGACAAAAAAAAGACTCTCTCAAAATCAATCTGAGAAAGTCTTTTTTGTTTTCTTTCTTTATGCTTCTTCTGCGGAAATTTTGTCGAATTCAGCTGCAACTCTTTCAAATTCAGCATCGTCTTCAATATCCACAAGTTCAAACTCGTCGTCACCAACTTCTTTGTAGCCGTAAATATACACATCATCACTACCATCTTCAGGTATCAATGCGATATATTCCTTGCCATCGTAGTCAAAAACGCCCATAATTTCGCACTCAACCTCAACGCCGTCATCGAATTCAAGGGTTATGAAATCCGCATCTTCGTCTTCTGCTGCGCAGTTACAGCCATCGCCGCAACCTCCCGGGGTGCATTTTTCTTTATCTGCCATCGTGTAATTCCTCCATAAATTTAATTTGTTTGTACGACTACTATATCACTATATTTACCATTTATCAATGGAAATATTCTATCAGTTTTTTTGCCGATTTTTCATTCATAGAAGGCACCTCCAAAATATCCGCCAACTGGGCTTCTTTATCGCATCAATGCTGCCAAAGTGCCTGAGCAAGTCATTTCTTCGCTTCTCACCAATACCTTCTACTTTGTCTAACTCAGAACAATGCATCCCTTTATTTCGAATTTCTTGATGATAGGTGATGGCAAATCGATGTACTTCTTCCTGGATTTTCCCTAAATAATGATAAAGTTCTCTTCTGTCTTGCAGGGAAAACTCTTCATTCCGGTAAACCAAGCCTCTGGTTCTGTGTTTGTCATCTTTCACCATACCCGCAACGGGAATCTCTACGTTCATGGCCAATAAAACTTGTTCCACCACCGACACCTGCGCTCTTCCCCCGTCCATGAGAATCAAATCCGGCGCTACCTGAAACCCTTTGTCTCCTGCAATCCCTCTCTTAAATCTTCGATATAACACTTCCTGGAGACTGCCGTAATCGTTGGGTCCCTCTACCGTCTTGATTTTAAACCTTCGATAATCGGATTTCACCGGCACCCCATCTCGAAAAACCACCATAGCGCCCACAGAATCCACACCATTGGTATTGGAAATGTCATAGGCTTCAATTCTCCATGCGTAAATTCTTCGTTGCCCATTGCGGATGATTTCATTTAAATAATTTTCCGCCGCTGCATTTTTCTCCTTTTTTCTCCATGATTTTTCATCAAGTATCCTGGCTTTTTCTGCAATTTTAGCCTCTTTTGCCACCTGAGAAGCCTTTGCAATCTTGGCCATCTTGGTCATCTCGTGAACGGTGCCGATGTAGTCCCGATACTCTGCCGCCAATTCAAAGTTCATGGCTTCTGCTTCTTCTCCCATCTTTTCCGTCAAATAAGACAACACCGGTGTGCTTTTTCCATTTAAGAAATTTTCCACCTGTGCAATGGTTGCAAGATAGGTCTCATGATCCACTCCACCCACACACATGCCCTTACATTGGCCGATGTGATAATTGAGGCAAGGCTTAAATCCTTCCGGAAACGTGCTGTAATTGCAGCGTTTCAGTGCATAAATGCTGTTGAGCAAATCGATGATATGATTCACCCCTGTGGCATCTGTATAAGGCCCGAAATAAACATCTTTGCCTTTATCCAACCGGCGTGTTTTCACAACTCTAGGCCATTTTTCACTAAATGTAATCTTAATATAAGGAAAGGTTTTGTCATCTCGCAGCAGCACATTGTACTTGGGCATGTATTTTTTAATTAAATTGCACTCTAAAATCAGGGCTTCCATCTCTGTTTTTGTCTGAATATATTCAAAAGAGGCGATGTGTTTCACCATCGCCTTGACTTTGGCATCCATGTTTTTTGATGCCTGAAAATATTGGCGGACTCTGTTTTTCAGAGATACCGCCTTTCCTACATAAATAATGGTGCCCTCTTGATCTTTATGCAAATAGACCCCCGGTGTATCCGGTAATGCCCGTAATTCTTCTTTTATATCAAACATGCTTTCTTGTCGCTTTCAGCTTCTCGCCTTATAATTTCTTTCGTTTGTCGTATTCTCCCGACCACTCTTTCCAGGCATGCTCTTGCGCCCTTTTTTCTCGTTTAGCCTTTTCTGCTTTTCGTTTCTTCTTCCGCCTAATTTGCCTGCGCTTTAACAAAATATATGCCACAAGCAAAACCACAAAAATCCCTAAAAGGCTGGCTACCACAATTCCAATAATCTTCGCATTTTTATCGGGTATTCCAAAAACAGACAAGATGCCCCCTTTGGGCACTGCAGAAACCGCAAGGGCATCTACCGTTCCAATACGTTTGTCCCCTTCATAAATGCGCACTTCACCTAATTTTTGATTTTCTTTAATAGGCGCTTGAATGTCTTTATTGAAAACCACTTTGGTCTTCACCATATCTGTAGAAGCTTCTTTGGGCAAGGTCGCCACCGCATCCTTGGCTGCAATCACTTTTACACGATTTACCGAACCGCCCTTCACCTTTGCCTCACCTAAATCGGTACCCTTTGACATCACTTTCACGGACTTCACCAAATGGAACCCATAATCTAACAGTGCAATACTGTCTTCAAAACGTCCTCCGTCGGAGGACTTCAAGACTACCGCCAACAATTCTGTGTTCCCACGTTTCGCAGCGGATACCAAACAACTTTTTGCCTCAGGTGTATAACCGGTCTTAACGCCCATGGCCCCCTCATACAACGTACTTCTGGTTTTTCCGTTGACCGTTACCGTTGTCTTGTCGTCGTAAAGCAGACGATTGGTATTATACAAAAATCGTTCTTCCTTCTTATTGGTTGCCGGAAATACATATCGATAGGTACCTACAATCTCACGAAGCAAGTCATTGCTCATCAACTTCTGCCCTATCAGTGCCAAATCCCGAGCCGTGGTGACGTGGGCTTCCTCATGAAGACCGTTGGGATTTACAAAATTGGTATTTTTTGCGCCCAATTTTTTTGCCCGTTCATTCATCATCTTTGCAAAAGAAGGCACGTCTCCCGCCACAGCTTTTGCCAAAGCCACCGCCGAGTCATTTGCAGAAGCAATGAGCATAGAACGCAAAAGCTGTTCCCCGGTCACCACTTCCCCTTCTTCCAAATAAATTCGTGCCCCTTCTGTAAAAGGCGTTTCCTTATCTATGGTAATATTTTGGGATAAATCTAAATGTTCTACAGCCAAAATAGCGGTCATCATCTTTGTGGTACTTGCGGGGAACATAGGTACATCTGCGTTTTTTTCAAAGACCATATTCCCCGTATGCATATCCATCAAAATGGCAGATTCTGCCGCTATTTCCGGCGGCGCAATTTCAACGCCATAGGACCACATACTGGCTGTTGGTATAAAATTGGTCAAAGCGAAAACAATGGCCATCAAACAAATTACTTTTCTCATACACCACTACCCCTATTGCTTATCAAAGAAATAGTCCGCCAACTGATAGCCACTGTCAAATTTCGATCCTGTGGCACCGGCCTCTTCACTAAAACTCTTCTTTTCATCAAAGGCCTCCGCCTTCCTACTGTCGTATAAAACGAAGGGAACGGGATCAGCCGAGTGGGTACGAATGGCTATGGGTGTCCTGTGATCAGGTACGATCAAAACGCTGAAATCCTTTCCGCTTTCCTTTAAATAGGAAAGGATGGGCGTTACCACTTTTTCATCGATGAGTTCCAAGGATTTTATTTTTCCAGCCAAATCTCCCTGGTGAGAACATTCGTCAGGTGCTTCAAGATGCATATAAACAAAATCTTTTCCACTTTTAAATTCCCCAATGGCGGCTTGTGCCTTTCCATCAAAATTGGTATGAATGGTTCCTGTGGCACCTTCCACATTTACCGTTTCCAAGCCTGCACAGATGGCAATTCCTTTAATCAAATCTACTGCGGATATGGCCGTTCCGTGAATTTTATATTTATCATAAAAGGAAGACAAGTTAGGTTTTTTACCCTGTCCCCAAATCCATATGGAATTGGCCGGATTTAAGCCACGTTTGATTCTGTCCAAATTCACCGGGTGATTTTTTAAAAGGTCATAGCTTTCCTTCATCATCTTTCCAATAAATTCCGATCCTTCACCCTTTGGCAAATGATCGCCCACTTTCTGCGTCAAAACATCGTGAGGTGGTGTCAATTCATAGGCCGTAGAGCCTTCATTGACAATCATGGCATGGCGATAACTGACACCCGGATAGAAATGTATAGTCTCGGTACCAAACCGTTCCTCCACTGCTTCTATGAGTATCTTTGCTTCTTCATTGGAAATATCCCCGGAACTGTGATCTGCAATAATCAAGTCCTCATACTTTCCTTCTCCCGTCAAGGTAACCAAATTGGTTCTAAAAGCCACATCCGTATCTGACATATCAATACCAATACTGGCTGCCTCCAATGGGGATCTGCCTGTTAAATAAATAGCGGGATTGTAACCCATCACCGATAAGTTGGCCGCATCGCTTCCCGGTGCTACACCGGCAGGAATGGTCTGTACCATGCCAATCTCTCCATTTTGTGCCAACTGATTTATGGTGGGCATATTCGCCGCTTGCAAAGGGGTTTTATTCCCCAATTCTTCGATTTTCTCGTCTGCTGCTCCATCGGGAACAACGATTAAATAGTTCATCATGATTATTTCTCCTAATACTTTTTTTTAATTGTACTTTACCATTCTATCACATGATGATATAATTGTGTATTACAAAATTATGGTTGGAGGCGAAAAAATTATGAAAAACACAAGAGCATTTAATTTCTCAGCAGGCCCTTCTATGCTTCCTTTGGAAGTGATGACGGAAGCCGCCACTGAATTGACAAATTATAAGGGCTGTGGCATGTCGGTTATGGAGATGAGTCATCGTTCTCCTGAATTTGAAGCAATTTTGCACGCTGCTGAAAAAAACCTAAGGCAGGTTATGAATATCCCTGATAATTATCAAGTCTTATTTATACAAGGAGGCGGTTCTTTACAATTTGCAATGGTTCCTTTGAATTTATTAAGAAATTCTAAAAAAGCAGACTATATCATTACCGGAACATGGGCAAAAAAAGCGGCACAAGAAGCGAAAAAGTTTGGAGAAATCCGCATCGTTGCTTCTTCGGAGGATAGCAATTTCACCTTTGTGCCCACTGTTTCCAAAGAAGAGTTTTCTCCCGATGCAGACTACGTTTACATCACACAAAATAACACCATTTATGGTACTGCTTATCCCCAATTACCGGATACAGGTGACATTCCTTTGGTCGTGGATTTATCTTCGTCCATACTTTCCGGCGAATTTGACGTATCAAAGTGCGGTTTAATCTTTGCCGGCGCACAAAAGAACATCGGTCCTGCCGGCGTAACCATGGTGATCATCAGAGAGGATTTAATCGGTTTTGCGGACAAATCCGTTCCAACTATGTTGGATTACAAAACTTATGCCGATAATGATTCCATGTATAACACGCCGCCGACTTTCGGCATCTATATGGCAGGAGAAGTATTCAAACACATTCAAGCCACAGGTGGTATTTCCGCCATGGCCAAGGTTAACGAAGAAAAAGCACAGATGCTGTATGATTATATTGACAACAGCAGTTTATACCATTGTCCCGTGGTCAAACAAGACCGTTCCCTTATGAACGTGGTCTTCGTTACAGGCAACCAGGTATTAGACAAGAAATTTATAGCACAAGCCAAAGAGGCCAATCTTTTCAACCTTGGCGGTCATCGTTCCATAGGCGGCATGAGGGCCAGCATTTATAATGCCATGCCAAAAGAAGGCGTAACTGCGCTCATTGCCTTTATGGAAAAATTTCAACAAGAAAACCGCTAGGAGAAATGAGTATGATGTATAAAATTAAAACCTTAAATAAAATTTCCCAAACCGGGTTAGATTTGTTCTCTTCTGACTACACCATCACCGACGATCTTACCTTAGCCCATGGTGTATTGGTAAGAAGCCAGGATATGCATTCCATGGAATTATCGGAAAATATTTTAGCCATTGCCAGAGCCGGCGCAGGTGTCAACAACATTCCCATAGATAGTTGTTCTAAGAAAGGTATCGTTGTTTTCAATACGCCGGGCGCCAACGCCAATGCGGTCAAAGAACTGGTTCTTACCGGTTTGTTTCTTGCGTCTAGAGATGTGGTCAAAGGTTGCAGTTGGGTAAAAACCTTGACTGAAAATATTTCAAAGGCTGTAGAGAAAGGAAAGGGGCAGTTTGCGGGACACGAAATCCAAGGAAAAACTTTAGGTGTTTTAGGTTTGGGTGCAATCGGCGTTATGGTTGCCAATTCCGCCTCTCAACTGGGTATGAAAGTGGTAGGCTTTGACCCTTACCTGTCCATCCATGCAGCCTTGGAACTTTCCAATAAAATTTCCCTTTGTGATTCCATGGAAACATTGGTTTCCCAATGCGATTATCTGTCTGTTCATGTTCCCGCTTCGGCGAGTACAAAGGGCATGATTGATCAATCCATCTTTCATTTAATGAAAGATGGCACTTGCTTGTTGAACTTCTCCAGAGATTCCATCGTCAACGATGAAGATTTATTACAGGCCATAGCTGAAGGAAAAATTCACCGCTATGTAACCGATTTTCCAAATGAAACCGTAGCCCATGGAGAAAATGTCATTGCCATTCCTCATTTAGGTGCTTCTACGGAAGAATCCGAGGAGAATTGCGCAGCCATGGCTGTCACACAACTGATGGATTATATAGAAAACGGAAATATTACAAATTCAGTGAACCTGCCCAATTGTTCCATGGGCATTTGCGGCAGTCAAGGAAGAATTGCCGTCATTCATGAAAATAAACCGGCCATGATTGGTACCATCACCGGTCATTTGGCAAGCTTAGGTATTAATATAGGCGATATGACCAATAGAGGAAAGGGTGACTATCAGTACACCCTTGTGGATTTAGACTCTCCGGCTACACTACAACAGTTAACACCTCTGAAAGAGGCCCACGGAATCATATCTCTACGAATCATCAAATAGTGTAAAACAGGAGGCTTTCTACTATGTACAAAATAGCAACATTAAATAAAATTTCACCAAAGGGCTTGGATCGCCTAACAGAAGAGTATACCTTGACCAATGAAGTCCATGAAGCAAACGGCATCTTAGTACGGAGTCAAGATATGCACACTTTAGACTTTTCTTCTGATCTTCTTGCAATTGCAAGAGCAGGTGCCGGAATCAACAACATTCCGGTAGATGTTTGTTCGGAAAAGGGAATCGTTGTTTTTAATACACCCGGTGCCAATGCCAATGCCGTCAAAGAGTTGGTGCTCACAGGCATTCTTATGTCTGCGCGCAACGTTTCCAGTGCCATTGCTTGGACAAAAACATTGACCAAAGATGTTCAAAAAACAGTTGAAAGCAACAAATCTCAATTTGCCGGTCATGAAATAAAAGGCAAGACGTTGGGTGTCATCGGCTTGGGTTCTATCGGCGTTTTGGGTTCCAATTCAGCAGAATATTTAGGGCTTAAAGTCCAGGGCTACGACCCATACATGTCTGT
>JAVVUJ010000031.1:0-10216 GCA_036653195.1 Anaerovorax sp.
CGGGCCCGGAATACCATCTCTATCGCCTATGATGATGACTTTTTTGTCTTTCAAGATAGCCATATCGATACCTCCTATACTTTACTGTAACGTTTATATATTAAAATCATAGATTTAAATATACTTTTTAATCATGGTTTCTATATTTTCTGATGTAGCATCGTCTTTGATCAATTCTTCGACTTTTGCACCGTCTTTATAGATGGCGATTACAGGTAATCCCATAATCTTCTGACCGATTGCAAGTCTTCTTGCAGCAGAAGTATTCAGCTTACAAAATTTAATCTTGGTGCCATATGTTTTTTCTAAATCTTCTACGTAAGGCATTAACGCTGCGCAAGGTGCACATCCGTCTCCAAAGAAATCTACCAGAACATATCCTTCTGCTTTTAAAACTTCAGGTTCAAATGTTGTCTTATCTGTTAAAATCATACCCTTCTCCTTATCTATATCTATCTATTCTATCTGACTCTACTTATTTATTTCTCTAAGAATTTCTCTGCCTGCACAGCGGCAATTGCGCCGTCTGCAGCAGCTGTAACCACCTGACGTAAGCTCTTGACTCTTAAGTCTCCTGCTGCAAATACGCCCGGTATATTGGTTTTCATATTGTCATCTGTAATGATATACCCTTTTTCCATGGCCACTTTATCTTCGAAAAGTGCGGTTTGCGGTTTGAATCCGATAAATACAAACACACCGAATGTGCCATCTTCTTCACTGGCAAGGACTTCGCTCAATTCTTTGGTCTTTACATTTTCTACAACCATAGATTCTAACAGTCCATCACCCTTTAATTCTCTTACAACGCTGTCCCACATAAAGGCCATCTTTGGATTGGCAAACGCCTTTTCCTGAATGGATTTTGCGGCTCTCAATTCATCTCTTCTATGAATTACGGTTACTTTTCTTGCAAATTTTGTCAGATAAAGGGCTTCCTCTACTGCCGAGTCTCCGCCACCTACAACGAAAACTTCAAAGTCTTCAAAGAATGCAGCATCACAAGTGGCGCAGTAAGAAACGCCTTTTCCTGTAAATTCTTTTTCACCGGGACAATTGATTAACATTGGAGACGCACCGGTAGCAATAATGACTGTTTTTCCGCTGTAAGTATCGTTTATGCCTGTGATTTTTTTGATTTCTCCCTCTAACTCTACATTGGTTATGGTGTCCATCACTCTTTCAGCACCAAATTTTTTTACCTGTGCTGACATTCTGTCGATGAGAGTCGGTCCGGATTCTTCTTCTAAAGATCCCGGGTAATTTTCTATTTCAGAAGTCTGTGCGATTTGACCGCCATCCTGTCCTTTTTCAATAATCAGTGCGGACAGTCTCGCTCTGCCGGCATAAAGTGCCGCCGTCAGCCCTGCGGGGCCGGCTCCTAAAATAATAACGTCATAAATTTTTCCCATTGGTACGTCTACCTCCTGTTTATTTTACTGAAGTGCTTGTTTTTTTATTTGCTAAGGTTCTTCTAATGGTCTTCACAATCATGAAGAAAATCAGAAGAATTCCCACATAGCCATTGATTACATAGATGATATTCACCAAACTGTTGAATGGCAGTGCCAATCCTATGAAGCAACCGATAATACCAAGTGCTACTGTAACAATTTTAAATGTCTTTGTGCCTTCTTCTGTAAATCTGGAAGAAGCCTGCCATAAAAGAGGCACAGCAGTCGTATAAATACCTGCCATAATGATGATTGAAAATACAGTCGCCAATGCCGGCGCAATTTTCATAGCCAAGATCAATGATGGAATCTGTGTAACTGCCACTTCCGGAAGATATGCCAGAAGTCCTAACATTAAGATCACACATCCCAAAACAAATCCAACGGCACCGATTGCAGAGCCCATTCCGGCTTCTTTTCTACAGTTTGCCTGTGTACCCATGGCCGTCAGGAATGCTGCCAACCATAACATACAAAATCCGATATATGAACTTGCAGACATAAACCAATTGGAACCTGCTTGCTTTAATTCAATTTCGTTATTCTGTATCATAGCCGCACCTTGGCCAATGCCCTCAGGGTTCATAATGATTGCGGAGAGGCCAAGACCCAAAGCAATGATTACGATAACAGGTCCGATTTTTCCGATTACGTTTACAATGTTTCCAAGACCGAAAATAACGGTTCCCGTAGCCAATATCATCATAACAATTCCACCTACATAAGTGGGAATTCCGTAATGCTGATTAAATGTTGCACCTGCACCTGCCACCATAACTACATAAGACATGAATACAAATGCAATGGTAAAGTAGTCATAAAACAAACCAATGGGCTTGCCGCAATAGTATTGAAATACTTCACTACCCTTATGGAACTTCTCTCGATATCCTGTTGTACTGAACTCAATCCCTACATATATAAATGCGATTAAAACCACTGCTGCCGTTAAAAATCCCTGATAACCATAGGAAGTAAAATATTGCAAAATTTCTTGCCCTGTTGCAAAGCCTGCGCCGATTAGAAATGCGACGAATGCGCCTGCAAACTTGATTACATTTCCCCATTTAAAGTTGTCTTTTTCCATAAAACCCTCTCTTTCCTCACCGGAAATATGCGGATTATGGAACCCTACCGGGTGTTATTCAATGATTCCTCAATAGAGTTCCATGAACACTATTTTGGATTATTCGAATACGGTTTGATCTTCAATTTCAGTTCCTAAAGCTTTTAGTGCTCTTTTTACTAAATTCATTCTGATCTTATAACTCTGTTCATCTCCCTTTGTAGGATCTCCTAAAGGATATGGAATACCTACAGCCGGAACGATTCTGTTGGCTCCGATTGTCAAGGAGATGGGAACGACTGTACATACATGTACTACAGGAATTCCGACTCTTTCAATTTCTTTTACCATCGTTGCACCGCAACGTGTACAGGTTCCTCAGGTTGAGGTTAGTATCACAGCGTTGACACCATCAGCCAGCAGCTTTGGCGCAAAGTCTTCTGCAAACGCTTTTGCACTGCCTGTGGCGGTTCCTGTTCCTGTTGTTGTGTAAAAATAATTTGCCAAGCTACCGATTTCTCCGGCTTTCTCAAGCTCACGAAGGGCATCCAGAGGCACAACCAAATTTGGATTTTCTAAAACAAAGGCTCTGTCATATCCACCATGTACGGTCATATAGTCGTCTGAACTCATTCTGTCCATACCTTCTAGTGTATATTTTCCATATTTAGAAGCACTGGAAGATTCAATTCTGTCAGGATTTCCCTGTGGAACGATTCCGCCTGAAGTAACTACTGCAATCTTTGCATGTTTCATGTCTTTTACTGCAGGAGCCGGTGCCACTCTATCAAAGATAGGCATTGGGAATTCAGTTGTAAAAGAGTCCCCTGCCATCTTCTTAATCAGCATCTTGATTCCTCTTGTAGAACCTCTTTCTTCCGCAAAGTAATTGACACGAATGCCTCTTTCCAAGTAGCCCTCTTCAGCAGGAGATAAAATTTCTTCGCCCTTTGCCATCTTCTTTACCAATGCGGCAATTTTAGGCATAGACTTTCTCATATCTGCTGCAGAATC
This sequence comes from Anaerovorax sp., assembly GCA_036653195.1. GTDB lineage: Bacteria > Bacillota > Clostridia > Peptostreptococcales > Anaerovoracaceae > JAVVUJ01. The sequence goes on from JAVVUJ010000031.1 coordinate 3,535, forward strand.
TCCCGTGCTGATAATATGCACATCTTTTTTAAACATATCAGCGCCCGGATTTTCCACATACATGCCGGTTACTACAGGAATTCCTAATCTTTCTTCTACAGCTTTTGCCATGCTTCCGCAAGCTACGCCATATCTTCCTGCGTTAAATGCAGGTCCTGCAACAAATACGTCCGGTTTATATTTTCCAATCATTTCAATCAATGTATCTGTGGCAGCTTCCAGGTTTTCACCAAAATAGTTGTCTCCGCAGATTGCTGTTGCAACGACTTCATACTCATCACCTAAGGATGCTTTTAAAGCCATACCCGGACCTACAACGCCTTCACGTATTTCAGGAACGATATGGGCTTGTTCTTCTCCGCCGATTCCGGCAAAGAATTGGTTCACATAATGAACAACTTTAATTTTTTCCATTTACTTATCCTCCTCCTAATATCCTCTCGCTGCAAGTTTATTATATCCATTGGCGATGGTCGATGCAATAATGATTTGAAGTTCTGCATCAATGCTGCCATCGGGTTTTAAACTGCCTTCAAATCCACCGATTTGCATTTCAACATAATCTAACATGCCAATGACTTTGTCCATAGGTGGAAAATGTTCAACCAAGTTTCCTTGTCCACAAGATACAAGGGCATCCGCTTCTTCACAAGCATCTGCTAAGGATAAGGATTTTCCGTCTTTACCCGGGAATTCGTCTGTAATCAAAACAACTTTTACGCCCTTTTGAGATACTTTCTTACAGTTCATCATCAAGTCGGTATCCGGATTTCCGTAACCTTCTTCTGTAATCAAAATTCCGTCCAGACCCATATACTCTGCAAGTTTTGCAACCATATCAGAACAACGTTCTTTGTCTGCCAAGAATACATTTTCATTGGTTAAGATTACGCCCACAAAGTTAATTTCTTTTCCGTGGAACTTATATAAGTCTTCAATAACCGGATTATGCTGATGATGGTATGTGGTTACTTTGTCACAAGGTGCAACACAGTTACCGCTTGTAATCGCGCCATCGAATATTTCTGTAGGATACATAATTGTAGGAACAATTTGTTTTGCATCTACCCCATAATAGTAGGTGTCATGAAGCAGTCCCTGAGATTGCAACATGTGTAAATAGCCTACCTTGGGAAGATCCGGATATTCTTTGATTTGTTCAAGCAATGGCTTGGTTTCAAATACTTCCAGTTCATCGGGTTCTAAGTTTCTTCCGGCTTCTCCAATACGAGTGGCAACTTTTAGTCCTGCCATTCTTGCTGCATTTTCGTAGTCATGGGTTTCAAGTCCATCTTTCGGCTCAAGAACAACACATACGTTCTGTGTTCCTGAGAAAGGGCAATACTTTGCAATAGGACCTGACATGTCGATGAGACCCTCTTGGAATCCAACGATTTTTCCTACAGTGATGACTGCACAGCCATCCAATGCGTGGGTTCTTCCATGTCCGACTTCTTTTACTTTGTTCATAACGCCAGGGAATACACCGCCGCCGCCGGATACTTTTACTCTAGGTTCAATTACATCCTTTACAGGTGTAATTCTAATTGATTCTCCAGGTCTTGCAAGTTCAATTTTTACACTTGCAATCCTTTCATCTTCCAAAACAAGGTTTTCAACTTCTTCTTTATTCACATAAAGAACACCTTTATCTACCATTGTTTTCTGACCAAATTGCACATCATTAATTTTGATTTTCCCTAATTCTAGTTTCAAATGGTACACCTCCTAATCGAGCGTAAAGGCAGAATTTAGTTTCTGCCTACTGCTACAATAACTTGTTTATAGAACCTTGTAAAAATGATAAGTCTATGGTTTTAAAGTCTTCCTTGACTTTATCGGTCCAATTTGGCGTACGCTTGTAGCTGAGGAATTTTTCCGCAGATTCTATGCTGTTTTCCATGAACATAATGCTTTCATGACATTGTTCCATATCACTGGTATGATTTTCCAAAACAATGGACTTATATGGTGTTTGATTTGGTTTGAGACTGCCTGATAGAGGGTGGCTTAATAATTGATACCCTTTATGAACATAATCTCTTGCCTTATATAGAACGTCCATATACGTGCCTTCTGCTAAAAAAATAATTTCAGCTTGATCTTCGTAGTTCTCAAATACTTTGTTATTGTTTGTAATCAGCATCACTTTCATTAGATTTCCTTTCTTGATACGCCTACCTTTAGGTTCTAGTGATTATAGATTATTGCAATAGATGTGCCATCTTCACATAGTTTTTATGAATAGAGAATAATTAATTGACACAATTCCTTCTATTTCAACGTTTCTATGTGAAAAATTTAGCAAAAGAATTTTTTTAAGGCTCTTTTACGATAAAAATTTCACAATTGTTTTTTTGTGTTTTTTCATTTATCGCGCATTATTATTCTTGACAATGCACTTAATTTCATTATAATTGATGTTATACCTGTCCCACTTGTTATATTTATAACCAAGTTTATTAATCCAAGGAGGTTCAAATGGGTGAAAAAGTAACCATGAATCAATTAGTCGATTCTTTTTGTCTCACTACGAAAAATCCACTGTTTCAGAAAACTTTGGACTTTTGCACAAAAGTCGCTTCTTCCAATGCCAACGTGCTCCTGTCCGGTGAATCGGGATCGGGCAAAGAAATTTTGGCAAAATATATTCATGCCAACAGCTTGCGCAGCAATCATGGGTTTGTAGCTGTAAACTGCACCTCTTATTCTGACACCTTGCTGGAATCTGAACTTTTTGGTCACGAGCAAGGGGCCTTCACCGGCGCTTCTTATGCCAAAGCAGGCAAGTTTGAATTGGCCCATAATGGAACGCTGTTTCTCGATGAAATCGGGGATATGCAGTTTAACACCCAAGTAAAGTTGCTTCGTACCATCGAAACAAAATGCACGGAACGCATCGGTTCCAACATTTCTAACAAGATTGATTTTCGTCTCATCTCAGCCACTCACCAAGATTTAAAAGCTGCCGTATTCAATGAAACCTTTCGTGAAGACTTCTTTTATCGTATCAGTACCGTCGTCATCAACGTTCCACCCCTTCGTGAAAGACACGAAGATCTGGATTATTTTATTGATTTTTTTCTGCGGGCTTCCTCAAAAGAAAACAACAAGGAAATTCGACATATTCAACCTGAAGTTTTTAAATTTCTCCACGAGTACAATTATCCGGGAAACATACGGGAATTAAAAAATATCATTGAGCGTATGGTGATTCTGTCCGAAAACGGTTCTATTACCGTAGACGGTCTACCTATCATGTTTGCTTTCCGCAATTCTAAAAAGCAAGTGGACCCCCTTCCAGGTTCCAAATTCGACAAGATTATCCCCTTTCAAGAATTTAAAAGGCAGGCAGAAAAGGAATACCTAGAATGGGTCTTTACTCAAGTAGGCGGCAACGTGGCCGAAGCCGCCAGACAATTGAAAATTAGCAACCGACAATTGTTTAATAAAATCAACGAACTGGAAATACAAAAGTAAGTTATTCAAACACAGTCTGCTCTGTCACATCTGTGCTGAGGGCTTTCAATGCTTTTGTAAGGAGTCTTTCTCTAATCTGCTTCTCCTCTTCCATGGTCAATGATGGATTTCCCAAAGGATGAGGGATGGCGACAGCCGGAACAATTCTGTTTGCGCCAACAGTTAGGGAAATAGGCACTACGGTACAAATATGCACTACCGGAATTCCCGTTTTTTCAATTTCTTTTACCATCGTTGCGCCGCAACGTGTACAAGTTCCTCAGGTTGAAGTTAAAATGACCCCTTGTACCCCATCAGCAATGAGTTCCTTTCCTATTTGTGCTGCATATTTTTTTGAATTTTCCACAGAAGTTCCATTTCCTGTTGTGGTATAAAAATAGGGATGCAAGCTTCCGATTTTGCCTTCTTTTTCAAATTTTCTAAGGACATCCACGGGCAAAACTCTGTCGGCATCTTGATTTGCATAAGTAGGATCATAACCGCCATGAGCCGTCTCATAGGTGTCTTCTGTTAAATCCAAAACCCCTTCTATAGAATATTTCCCATATTTTGAAGCACTGGACGATTGGATTTTATCCGGATTTCCTTTTGGCACAATTCCACCGGAAGTAACCAGTGCAATCTTTGCTTTGCTAAGATCCTGAATTGCCGGACTGGGTGTTACCCGATCAAAATTTGGCATGGGAAATTCCGTCACATAAGGCTCTCCCTTTAACTTTTTTAGCAACATGTCCACAGCACGCGCAGACCCCCTCTTTTCTTCAAAGAAATTAACGCGCATACCCTTGTGATATCCCTCCAAATGAGCCGGCCCTACCGTCTCTCCTCTGCCTAATTTTAATGCAAGGGGTACCATCTTTGCCACCGCATCTCGCATACCGGCTCCATTGCCTTTCGTCTCCACAATATACACTTTATTTTTAAACAAATCTACACCCGGGTTTTCTTCATACATACCGGTCATGGCAGGAATGTTTAATTCTTCTTTTACGGCAGCCGCTACCGTTGCACAAGCCACACCATATCGACCCGCATTAAACGCCGGGCCGCAAAGGACCAAATCTGCATTGGCTGAACGAATCATCTCCAAAACTGTTTTTTTTGCTTCTTCTAGGTTCTCATTGAAATAGGAATCTCCACAGATTACGGTTCCTACAATCTCCGCCTCTCCTTTAAAAGAAGCCTGAAATGCCATACCCGGTCCTAGGATGCCCTCTCTAAATTCCGGCTTATAGTCTGCTTTTTCTTCACCGCCAATATTGGCAAAAAATTGATTGATATAATGTACAATTCTTATTTTATCCATTTTACTCTCCCCTTTCACTATCTGGCACTCAGCTTATTAAAACCTAATTCGTTGGTGGCACCGGTTATGGCTTGCAGTTCCACGGTCACCCTTCCGTCTTTTCCCAAACTGCCATCAAACCCGCCTGCAATGATATTCACAGGTTCAATGAGACCCAGGACTTTCTCCATGGGTTCCAATTGGATGAGTTGGTTGGCATTGCCCCCCGTCACCACAGCATCTGCACTGGCATCCGCATCTGCAAGGGATTGAGAAGCACCATCTCTTCCCGCATATTCGTCGGTTATAATCACCGTCTTGACACCCTTTGCCTCTATTTTCTTACAGTTCATAATTAAATCCGTATCGGGATTTCCAAATCCTTCCTGTGAAACGATAACCCCATCTACACCCAACAGTTCTACCAACTTTGCCGTCCAGTCGGAAGACCGTTCTTTGTCAGCCAAATACACATTTTCATTGGTAATAATCACGCCTACAAAGTTCAGTTCCTTGCCCTGTTTCTCAAATAAATCGGCAACTACAGGATTGTTTACATGATGATAGGTTGTATTCTTATCACAAGCCGATACGCAATTTCCGCTGATAATGGCACCGTCCATAATCTCTGTAGGGTTGATGATGGTAGAAAGAGATTTTTTCATATCCACCCCATATACGTAGGTGTCATGGAGCAATCCCTGACTTTGAAGCATGAGTACATAAGCCACTCTTGGCAATTCCGGGAATTTTTCAATGCCTTCTTTCACATTGTAAGTTTCAAATTCCTTCACTTCATCAGGTGTCAAATCCTTTGCTAATTTTCCCAAATAATCTGCTGCTTTCAGTCCCACCATTCTAAGAGACTGTTCATATACTTGCGGTGTGGTTTTCCTAACAGGTTCACAGGTAATCACCAAATTATTTAACTTTGAAAAAGGTGTATATTCGGCACCTATGCCGGACATATCAATGATTCCTTCCTGAAATCCCACAACAGCACCTGTGGTTACCACAGCAGCACCTCTCAACACATGGGTTCTTCCCGTGCCTACGGTTCCTACTTTTGCAAGCACACCGGGGAAAATTCCACCGGCGCCTTCTGCCTTACACCTTGGTTCGATAACATCCTTCACCGGCGTAATTCGCACAGGCTCTCCCGGCTTTGCAATATCAAAGGCAACGGACTTTAAATCCTCATCCTCTAATAAAATTTTTTTTAATTCTTCCTGATTTACATACAAAATCCCTTTTTCCACTTTTGAAACAGTCGCAAACTGCACATCTTTAATGTGGATATAACCTAATTCCAATTTCATCCTTTTCCTCCTCGTTTTCCTTTTGTACTGACACATTGACCGTTAAGAAACGATCACTCCATCCATACACTTCCTGCATTTCAGTAGTATAACCAATTTGTACAAAAACAAAAAAACAGAAAGCTTTTTTTGCTTTCTGCTCTGTTATTAACCTGAGAGTTTTTGCCCCTTCGGTGACGATGCTTTCCAAAGTGTTGTCCGACTGCGGTCCTTTTACCTGAAATAATCACACAAATCATTGCTTAATCCATGCTTAACCCTTCGGTGCTGTTTTCTAAAACAGTCTCTCCCACAACCTTCATCCAACCATATTTAATTGTAGCTGTTTTTTTATAATAGCACAGTCCAATTATTAATGCAAGGAATGATTGGAAATTTTTTAATTTTTATAATTGATAAAATTACAGAACGGTTATCCCTGTTTTCCACACGCTTCTGTGTGAAAGACCTATCAATCCTCTTCATAAAAAAGACCCCCTGAAACCCGGCCTTGCGCCAAGCTTCAGAAGATCTTTTATTCTCATTAATTTATTTCGCTGTTTGTTTCCCTTTTTATGAAATAGGGTTACTTAAAAGTGACTGTGTAAGTATCGCTATA
>JAVVUJ010000031.1:10316-18329 GCA_036653195.1 Anaerovorax sp.
GCCTTCGTGATTGCCCCATTCAACGCTGTCTTTGCCTCGGCAACCAAATCTGTTCCGCCGCCGCCGCTACCGCCGCCTGTTGCAGGTGGAGGTGTAGGCTTTACAGGAGGTACGTCTAGTTTAGGTGTTTCCCCGGGTTTTTCCGTTACGGTAGGCGGTGCTACAGGCTTATCTGCCGGTGCGGTTGTCGTTGGCGGAACTTTACCGGCTCCGTTTGACACCACATCCTTTGGATTTGTTGCTGTAATGCTATCTACTTTACTGCCCGCATTGGCCGTTACAGTTGTTCCCGTAGAACCTGTAGCCGCACCGATGCTGCCCACTGTCCCGCTGACTTCAATTTTCGTATTAGGAGCTGCCGTTACCACACTGGTCGCTTCTCCTGTCTTTCCTACATTGACTGCGGTTCCCTTGGCATCTGCCGTAGCAGCGATGCTGTTTACTTTTCCGCTGACTTCAATCTTTGTATTGGGTGCAGCGGTTGCAAGTGTTCCTACGGATCCTTGTACGTCAACCTTTGGTGATTCTGCACTCTTGGATAAGGTCATAGTCTCTACCTTACTGCCTTTGGATACGGTAATATCTGCGCCGGCACCTATAACTGTTACGTTAGTAAAGTTTCCGTCCAGCACAACAGCTTTATCAGCTTCTACTTTCTGTACCGTGACGCCTTCCGCCGTATAAATTCTGACTTCATTGTTCATATTATCTACAACGATGCTTTGAATATCTGAAGTACCTGTAATCTTAATGGAATCGACACCACCGCCTCTAACCACGGTTCTACCCGTTACCTTTACGGAATCCAAATTCAAGTCGCCGGTTCCCACACCATCGCCAACAATTAAATCTCCGTTAATTGTGACACCTTTCAGTGTTACGCCGGGTACATTTACCATCACATTTCCCTTATCTGCCACTTTTGTTACGGTGCTTGCCTTGGTTACATATTGTACAACCAAGCTGTCCATAATTTTCGCAAACTCTGCTCTTGTAATATTCCCTGTAGGATTTAATTTACCGCTTGCCCCTGCAAGATAACCGCCCTCTATCAGTCCACCCATGGCGTCCTTTGCATAAGCTGCAACGGCTGTCCCATCTGTAAACTTGGCAAGTGCTTTTTGATTGTCTTTGCAAGTCACTTTAAAGGCTCTTGCAAGCACAGTGAATGCTTCTTGTCTGGTAATACTGCTGTCGCCTCGCATTAACCTATCCAATTTAAAAGTACCCATCTTGACTGCTTTTTGTAATTCCGGTGCATACCAAGCCTTTGCCGTTACATCTGTAACGCCTTTTAACTCCGCCTTTTCCGTGGCACCAAACCCTCTGTTCACAATAGTCGCCATCTCAGCTCTTGTCAGATTTCCAACAGGCTTTATGTACTTTTTACCGTTTACATCGTAACCCGATATTAAGCCATTGCTCACTGCATTTTTTAAGGCTGCTGTAGACCAATTCTGTGGCATATCCACAAATGCCATTTCTGCAGCAGGTACCTCTGTTTTAGCAGCTTCTTTACCCGTGTCTGCAAATGCTAAGTTGGGCATAAACGTCACAACCATGGCAACGCTTAACAATAAAGCCAACCTTTTTCTTCCTAGGTTTTTTTTCATCATAGCGATCCTCCTCTGAAAATCAAATAGTAGAAAGTCCTTTTAGTTCAAATTCACGAAAGCTACTATTGCAAGGTACTTTTTCCCTTCTTACAAATTAGAATGTTACCAAAATAACACCTTCGTGCGTATGTCCTAATTATAGTTGTACAATCCATCATTGTCAATGATTTCATCCCTAATTGCATGGATTGTCCCCATTTTTGTACAAAATTGTCACAGGTTCATCCATTCCAACGAAGCCGGTTAACAGTTTTTCAAATAGTCGACTTCTTCTCTGCTTAATTTCCTGTAATGGCCTGCCTTCAAATGGCGGATTTCTAAAGTTCCAATGGCAATGCGCTCCAAATCAATGACTTTATTCCCCACAGAAGCGCACATTTTTCTAACCTGCCTGTTTTTTCCCTCGTAAATTTGAATTTCCACGATGGTAGAACGCTCTGCTTGTTTTATGATCTTCACAATGGCAGGTGAAGTGACAAACCCGCCGATATCCACACCCTTTTGCAGAAGATTGACTTTTTCCGTAGAAAGCAGTCCATTCACTCTGGCTCTGTAGGTCTTATATACTTGGTGTTTGGGATGTGTCAGTCGATATGCCAAGTCCCCGTCGTTGGTCATCAAAAGCATACCCGATGTATTGTAATCCAGCCTTCCGATGGGATAGAGCCGCTCGTCTATATCGGTAATCAAATCCATAACGGTCAACCTGTCTCGATCGTCATCAGCCGTGGTGATATATCCCTTGGGTTTGTTGAGCATAATATAGATCATTTTTTTGGATACTTTAATAGGATTTCCGTTGACTTCCACAACATCGGTTTCCTTCACATCATACCCCGGCTCTCTCATGACCCCACCATTGATCTTCACATTTCCGTTTACAGTCAATTCATCTGCTTTTCGCCTGCTGGCAATGCCCGCCTGGGCTATATATTTGTTTAATCTCATTCTTTTCCTCTCTATTATGAAGCAACGGTCAAGGGAAGGGAACACTTGCCCTTCTCACTTCTTTCTTTTTCTTTTATGGCCTTACCTTTTTAAGACTCTCTCTCTCTTTGGGTATACTGACAGACGGATATCTACTCCAATCACTCGCCCTGTTTTTTTAATAACAACGGAACAGTACACCAATAATTTGATTTTAACACAGTTTTATAAAAATCAAAAGAGCCAAACCTTTACTTTTTGGCTCTTTTCCCGGAAGGTTCTTTGAATTACAGGAATTTTTCGTTGTAGATACCACGAAGACCTGCTTTTTTGACCCTGGTTTCCACACGACCTACCGTAGTCGTATACAATTGCTTTTCTTTCATTCGCTGAAAATATTCTGCCCCGGCAAAGGTATATCGGGTCATCAATCCATCCTCTGTTTTGATCTGCCTATTGGCATAAGAAATTAAATCACCCACTGCCAGAGAATTTGGCAGTTCCATTGGCCGCAGTCCTTTCAGATAGCGGGCGCTGTTATAGCCTGCCAAAGTGCCCGTGGTAATGGCTTCCGTATGCCCTACAAAAAGCCCCGACTTTTCACCGCCGCACAGCAAATTATCAATGCCGCAAACGTGCATGGTATCCCTTCGTTCTGCCACAGACAAATAACGAATGGAATTGCCCTTTCCCCCCGCATAAGGATCTGCATATCTGGCATTTTCAAACCCGGGCACCCTTCGAAGCTGTTCTAGGGGAAAGTAAGAGGACATAATCTTTGCGTACCCCGTATCCAACAAAATAATATTTTCCGCAAAAACATCCAAAGCATATTGCTGACAAACTTTGGATTGCAATTTTTCTTTGTTAATATATTCCTTATTCAGGGGAATCATGGCAACGCCTTTTTCATCCAATTCATCTACAATATCCTGGGATAAGGATCCTTTGTCTAACTTTCCCGATCCACTAAAAGCCCCAAAGGCACCATCTTTTCTCCGTCCCATAATATCGTTCAGTCCTGCTTTTTGACTAATACTCACCCTTGGTCCAAAAGCGGGGCATCTGAGAATACACATACAGCACCCTTTTCCATAAGTAAGACAGTTTCCCATAGGTCCTGTAGAGCCTGTAGTTTCTACGAAAACATCGCCCTCTACCACCTCTCCATCGGCCAACAAAATATGTTTTAAAGAGATTGTTTTTTCCTCTCCCAGTCCGTTCTCCTTTAACGCCACGTCTACTCCCCGAGCAATCATTTTGATTTCCACGCCCATTTCCAACAACAGCCTGCGCACTTGCGGTTCTACTTTCATCACATCGTATAAACTTGCATGGTTATGCCCGGGAAAATCAATGTTGCGATGGCGGGAAAACTTGTCTGTTATTTCAAACAGTTGACCGGCACCCAGGGCAATATTTTCTTCTGTGGCTGTAAATCGTCCGTTGTTTCGCATAATGCCGCCAACATTGCCCAATCCCAACAGCAAATCAGTTTTTTCCAACAAAGTGACTTGCGCACCGGCTTTTTTTGCTGCAAGAGCGGCAGCACATCCGGACCAGCCTCCTCCTATAATAACTACTTTATACATATAAAAGCCCCCCAATTAAATACTATGTATTAGAGTATTCATCAGGAGGCGTTTGTGTTAACCCTTCCTTTCTATTTTTCTGTCCCATCATCTACTGTTACTGTAAATTTCCCACGCTCCGCCCACATACGCGTCTCCGTGTTTTAAACCACTAAATTCAAATTGATATTGCTGCGTTTTTCTAGTATAATTGTACAATTATCTGTTACATTTCTCAAGTTCCAGAAAGGATACGCCTATGGATAAATTTATTTTTGACAAGCCGGGTACCATGCTTTTCCCCATACCTGCCATTATGGTAAGCTGTGGAAGCACTCCTGAGACACAAAACATTCTCACCATTGCATGGACAGGCATTATCAATTCAGAACCGCCTATGACCTATATTTCCGTCAGAAAATCCCGTCATTCTCATAAAATACTCCTTGACGAAAGAGAATTTGTCATCAATTTGACCACAAGGGATTTGGCCTTTGCCACCGATTATTGCGGCGTCACCTCAGGGACTGATGTCAATAAGTTTGCGCAAATGGGTTTGACACCTACCCCGGGGCAACAGGTACGCTGCCCATTAATCGCGGAAAGCCCTCTGAATTTAGAGTGTAAAGTCACACAAATTATAGAGTTGGGGAGCCATGATATGTTCATGGCTGAAATCCTTGCGGTTCACGGTGACAAAGGGTTATTAGATGAAACCGGAAAGTTCTGTCTGGAAAAAGCCGGTCTTCTTGCTTATAGCCACGGTTCCTACTATGGTCTAGGAAAAGAAGTAGGAAGTTTCGGCTATTCCATCATGAAAAAAAAGACGAAAAAGAAGAGAGCCGTCAAGAAGTTTAAAAAGTAATCGCCCATTCATCTGCCCATGCCTTTGTTTCACTTAAAGAACAAACTTTTCAATGGCAAAAGCGACACCGTCTTCTTCATTGCTCTTTGTCACAAAGTCCACCTGTTTTTTCACATCATCCTCAGCATTGTCAACAGCAACGGAAAGTCCCGCAAATTGAAACATTTTTACATCGTTAAAATTATCACCGCAAGCCATCACTTGACTGGGATCAACCTTTAAAATTTCACAAAGGTGTGCAACACCATCGGCTTTGCTGGTGGTGGCACCTCCGATTTCAATATTATGTGGAAATGAACTGGTAGCTGTAATGCCCTCCATACTATATAAAATAGTTCCCAGTTCTTTTTTCCTTTCAGGTGATCCAAAATTAATGTTAATATTCTCCAACCCATCCATGTGATCTTCCATGGCTTTTTTAAGATCTTCAATTCGGGTTCTGGTGCGCAACATGTATTCCGTATACCGTGCCGGCAAGTGGTACTGTTCCAACCGATCCACGCAACCTTTTTCAACGTATACATTCCCATCGAAAAAAATCTCTAAAAATAAATCGTCCTGAAAAATATAGGGCTTCAATTCCTCTGCTTTTTCCCTTGAAATCAAATTGGTATAAATGCTGGCCTGGTCACTGAGGCGCATGACTCTGGCACCATTGGAACTGGCTGCATATTCGATTCCTTTTACCTTGAAAATATCCTCGGGGAAAGCGTGAAACACTCTGCCTGTAGCAATGACCACATGTACCCCCTTGGCGATGGCACGTTCCAACGTACTCTTCGTTCTTTCCGTCAAACGACTGGCTCGATTGAGCAACGTTCCATCCATATCTAGTGCAATTAATTTAATATCCTTTTGATTCATGCTCTGTCTCCCCTTCTGTTCTATGGCAACCGGAATTTCCTATTGGCGACGCTTTCCAATCCATCCCCATCCTTGTATTCTCATCTTTGTTTTTCTATTGGCAATCTCTACAAAGTCCGTGAATAACCAGTTGATGGGCAAGAGGTGTAACGCCCGTTTCATATTTGACTTTTTCGTCTAATTTTGAAAAGTCTCCCCCTACAATATCAAAGATCTTTCCGCATTTATTGCAGATCACATGAGAATGCTCTTCCACCATTCCATCAAAACGATCACCGCCGCTAGACATGGTTAATTTAGAAATCGTACCGTTTTCGACCAATTTATTTAAGTTTCTGTAAACAGTTCCTAAGCTTAAATTGGGGTTTTCCGGCTTTAACAACCCATATACCTCTTCTGCCGTCAGATGCACGGGATTGTCTTTTACCGTCTGTTCTATCATTTGCTTTTGCCTTGAATATTTCACTTTATGGTCAACCTCTCTTCTGGTTACACGCTATCTATTTAGATTCCCTACAGAGATTATCTGGCCGGAATGGTCGCTTTGAATCGATCTTCATGATTCATTCTCGACAACTCTATTACACTATTTATATCAAGATTCAACGCTTTTGTCAATCTTTCGCCATAGCCTTTATCTGCCAAGTAGCACTGGGAAGCATGACGATATTTTATATTTTCGCTCACAGGCCTGATACTTCTCTCGGTATTTTCAATCAATAATCTCTTTTGGTACGGCTGCATAGACCGATACAAATCGCCTGCCTGATAAAAACAGTCGTCGTCTTTATCGTCATAAGGGCTGTACCGATCCCCATCTCCACTTAATGGCAAAGGGGGTTCTCTAAATTGATCTTGCTGCTGCCAGAGACCCAAACTGTTGGGTTCATACCCTTTGGTTGCTCCGTAGTTTCCGTCTACACGCATTTTTCCGTCCCTGTGATACGCCGCTACAGGAAATTTTGCCTGATTCACAGGAATGGATGGGTGATTGACACCCAATCGATATCGCTGTGCATCTCCGTAGGAAAATAACCGCCCTTGTAACATCTTGTCGGGAGAAAATCCGATTCCCGGAACAACATTGGCCGGATTAAATGCCGCTTGTTCCACGTCCTGAAAATAGTTCTCTGGGTTTCGGTTAAGTTCCATAATCCCCACTTCCATGAGGGGATACTTCCTCTTTGACCAAACTTTGGTCAAATCAAAAGGATTTTCCGGATGGTGTTTTGCCTGTTCTTCTGTCATCACCTGTATACAAAGTTTCCATTTAGGATACTTGCCTTTTTCAATGGCGTAAAACAAGTCCTTTTGATTGCTTTCCCGATCCTCTGCAATGACAGCGGCAGCCTCTTCATCTGTTAAATTTTTGATTCCCTGTTGACAAATCCAATGGAATTTCACCCAATGGCGCTGATTTTTTCTGTTGATCATGCTAAATGTATGGCTTCCAAACCCATGCATATGGCGATACGAAAGAGGAATGCCCCGATCAGACATGACGATGGTCACTTGGTGCAGAGATTCCGGCAGTGCCGTCCAAAAATCCCAATTATTCTGTGGCGATCGCATATTGGTCTTTGGATCACGCTTGACGGCATGATTTAAATCGGGAAATTTCAGCGGATCTCTGATAAAAAATACGGGCGTGTTGTTTCCAACCAAATCCCAATTTCCTTCTTCCGTGTAAAACTTCACCGCAAAGCCTCGAATATCTCTTTCTGCGTCAGCCGCCCCCCTTTCACCTGCAACGGTAGAAAATCTGGTAAACAAGTCTGTTTCTTTTCCCATTTGGGAAAAAATCTTGGCTTTTGTATAGTTGGTAATGTCCCCTGTCACCGTAAACTTTCCAAAAGCACCGGAACCTTTTGCATGCATTCTTCTTTCCGGAATCACCTCTCTGTCAAAATGTGCTAATTTTTCCAAGTACCACACATCCTGTAACAACATGGGTCCCCGTTTACCCGCAGTCAACACATTTTGATTGTCAGCTACAGGTGCACCTGCAGCCGTAGTTAATTTCTTTTCCCTCATTTCCTATCCCTTTCCGTCCATTTTAATAATAAGAACTCTTATCGTTATTATACCCTTTCCGTATACCTTGTCAATATGATTCAATTTCCAAAATCTCTGATTTTGTGAAATTGTTCAGTTGAAGCCCCACCCGTAT
>JAVVUJ010000032.1:0-11427 GCA_036653195.1 Anaerovorax sp.
CTTGTTCAAAGGACTTGGCAACCATTTCATAATTGCTTCCAACAGGTGATGATGATAGGAAGAACGGATTTTCACATTTTACTCCTAAGTATTCGATTGATAAATCTTTCTTTACTGCCATCTTACTTCACCCCTTTCTGTTCAAGATAGCTGATGATTTCAGCAGCTGCCTCTTTACCTTGTGCAACGGCTTCTACAACAGTCTTTCCACCGTTTACAATATCTCCTGCTGCAAATATGCCTGCAGCATTTGTCTTTCCGCTTTCACTGGCTACAATGGTACCCTTTTCAGTTAACGCAACCGGTACAACTGCTGCCATGTCTTCCGGTGCCTGACCGATTGCAAATACAACCGTATCTGCTGCCACCTTGGCGCCGGATTTTTTATCTCTGCCGTCAAACATTACAAATTCAACCTTTTTAGTTCCGATAATTTCTGCTGGTGCAAAATTTGTCGTAATAGTAATGCCAAGTGAAATGGCATATTCTATTTCCGCCATGTTGGCAGGAGATTCTTCTAACGTTCTTCTGTAATAAATAGCCACATTATCTGCACCCAATAGCTTTGCAGTTACTGCGCAATCCATGGCAACGTCTCCACCACCTATGACAATGACGCTCTTTCCGACTTCAAGGGTTCCCTTTGATTCTCTTGCAGCTTTTAAGAAATTAACTGCCGTGGTAACCCCTTCTAAATCTTTGCCTTTTACATCAGGCGTTTTCGGTTCCCATAAACCGGTTCCCACAAAAATTGCATGGAATCCACGCTTTTGGATTTCTTCAATGGTAATATCTTTTCCTACTTTTGTATCAAATACAAATTCAACGCCTAAATCTTTTACGGTTTTAATATCGAAATCTACCACATGCTGCGGTAGTCTGGCCGGTGTAATGCCATAAGTCAATACGCCGCCTGCTTTTGCCTGCGCTTCAAATATCGTTACTTTATATCCTTCTTTTGCAAGCTGTGCAGCACACGCCAAGGATGCAGGGCCTGCGCCTATGCAAGCGATTTTTTCCGCTTTTTTCTCCAAAGGTGCCGTTAAAGTCTTCATATCAAATGCTTTTTCTTGTTCAACAGCAAATCTCTGTAATTTACCAATTTCAATAGGTCTATCTATGCCACATCTACTGCAAGCTTCCTCACAAAGCCTGTCATAAGGGCAAATTCTTGCACAACTGCCACCCAATACATTATTTTCTCTGATGGTTTCTGCTGCGCCTTTTACATTTCTAAATCGAATGGATCGGATGAATTTACCGGGATCTGTTCCCGCCGGGCATCCCTTGCTACATGGTGAATCATGGCATAGCAAGCATCTAGCCGCTTCTTCCATGGCTGTCCTTGGTGAAAAACCTGCTTCAGCTTCAGAAGTATACTTTGCTTTTACTACTTTACTCAATTTTCATTACCTCCTTTTTAGATGTTATTAAGGATTACTGTTATAAATGAATTCCATTTTTTAGTGAAACTGCACTTCAAAAGCTCTATGATGAAACCAGTTACACTCACCTTTAGTGTAACATATATTCAGAATAATGCAAGAACTTCTTTGTGTTTTTTTTAAATACTTGTAAATTTTTTAATCCTTTCTTTGCGGTTTTACCATTGTAAGGTTAATTTTTTGTCCGGACAAACAAAGGTGCACAAGCCACACCCTGTACATCGCTCTCTATCAATGTGTATTTCTCCGTCTTCCTTTTCTATTGCATAGTAGATACAAGCCTTTCTGCAAGCAATACAGTCTCTTTCGCAATGGGGCGTATCGACGGCACACACAACAGGCTCCATTTTAATCTCTTCCCATGACTTTAAATGATCTAAAGCCTTTCCCCTAATTTGCGAAATATTGATGATATGCCGCTCTTCACACCATTCATCCAGTTCTTGTATCATTTTAGTCATAATATCAAAGCCTTCAATCATAACGGCTGTTCCCACCTGCACTGCTGAAGCACCTACCATCATATATTCCAATGCATTTTTATAATTGCAAATTCCACCAATGCCGCATACAGGAATATCCACCGTCTGGGCAATGGTCGCTACCGAAGCCAATCCAATAGGTTTAATGGGTGCGCCTGAATATCCGCCATAAGTGGTTAGCATAGGTTGCATGGTTTCCACATCGATTCCTAAAATACAGCGAATGGTATTAATTGCGCTGACACCGCAGCCACCCGCACTTTTCACGGATTTTGCAACCTTTGAAATATTGGTAGCGTTCTGAGACAGTTTAACCATAATGGGTATTTTCACACAATCCACCACTGCTTTTGTCATTTCATGAACCCTCTCCGGACTTGAAGCAACCACTTCTAAGGATTCTCCTAAAGGTGAAGAGACGCTTAATTCTATAGCATCTGCACCAAAACGCTCCATTTTCATGGCCAGATAAGCCAATTCAGAAGGTGTATGCGCGGAAATACTGGCAATGACAATGCCATCATTTTTCTTGGCAATTTGCAATTCCCTTTCCCAACCTTCTACCTGTATATCGCTATACAATCTGATATTTTCAGCCCCTCTCCCATCATAGGCAATTCGAGGTCTTACATCTAAGAAAGCGTCACTAACAACGGTTTCGGTAACCACAGCGCCCACCCCTGCCGCCAATCCTTTTGCAATACATGCGCCGTCTCTATTCCAAGGTCCTGCGGATATCATCATTGGGTTTTTAAGCTTTAATCCTAAAAATTCAGTTTTCATTAGAACATCTCTCCTATTCTCTCTTTATGCCCACACGATTTTCTTATTTTTAACTTTGACTGTAGAAGAATTTCTTTTGCAATTACTTTCTCATCATCATCCCTTCCTTCCATAATATCAAACAAGAGCCGAGAACCAATAACGCCCATTTTATGAAGTGGTTTGGCAATGGTGGTCAGCTTGGGTTCTATAAGGTTGGACATCTGTATGTTATCAAATCCTACAATGGCAATGTCTTCCGGAATTTTCACTTCAAAATCTCTCATGGCATCTATAGCGCCCATGGCTAACAAATCTGAAGAAGCAAAGATGGCTCTTGGGCGCTTTTCCATATCAATAATCTTCTTTCCTGCAATATATCCGCCATGTATGCTGTTGGCCACTTCTAAAGAATAGATCTCTTTTTCCTGCAAATCATTTTCTTTCAGAGCCTGCCTGTACCCTTTTAGTTTGCGTAAATTTTCCTGTTCCGGCGTAGAGCCATAAATAATAGCAATATCCTCATACCCAATATCAATCAGATGTTTCACCGCCTTGTATGCAGCATTTTCACAATCAATACGCACCATAGGTATCTCCGGCGACATCTCCTTGTTTTCTCCTATAATTACCACAGGCACATCTTGTTCCATAATGGATTCTACCTCTTGGCAATTAAGCATAGAGGAAACCAAAACAATTCCGTCAATTTTTCTGTTAATCAACGCATCTATATATTTTTTTTCTTTTTGTGAATCGTTTTCCACATTGCAGAGTAAGGTCATATACCCTTTTTGATGAGCCACATCTTCCACACCTTTGGCTATCTCAATATAACCGGGATTGAGCATATTGGGAATTAAAAGACCAATGGTATTTGTTCTGTTAAAATTTAACCCTCTTGCAAACCAGTTTGGCATATACCCAAACTCTTCCATAACCGTTTCAATCTTCTCTTTTGTAGCCGGTGCTACATTTTCCGGATGATTCATGACACGGGATACCGTAGCCACCGATACGCCGGCCTTCTTTGCGACTTCTTTAATATTCATTGATTTGCTCACATCCTCACTATTCTTTATCGGCGTTCCTTTGACCTTATGTTCAAATGAATGTCAGAATATTTCTTCAATACAATTATGCCACGTATGTAACAGGGTTTCAATAAAAACCTGGTGTTTCCTTTGTTTTTTTGTTACTAGTTACACAAAACCGCTCTTTTATCAGTTACAGGTTTCATTATGCAACCTGTTTCTTACCCTACTAGCAAAACAAATGCCAAACAAAATGACCTTCTTTTCTTTTTTTGCAAAAAAAAACGCCCGGCCTTATTCTTGTAGGCTGAACGTTTTTTAATACAGAAAGAATCCGCCCCTTGCTTCATGTAATCCTTCCGTATACTTTAAAGAAGGTCGGTTAAACTTGTTTACCTCTTGGTATTGGGTCCCATTCCCTCTTTTTTGGAATTATGTCCCAAGTTTTGATTGGTTATCGTTGTCGGAACAACCCCTTTCTCTGCTTCTTGCTCAAAGACATTGCTTTTTACACCATTGTTTGCGATATTTTTTATTTCACTTCTGGTGATTACTTTTGTATCCATATGATCACACTCCTTCACTTATAGGCTGTTCCCAATTGCGCAAATTATGCAGGCTTTTTTCTTCCATAAAATCACCTATTTCTCAACGGTTACTAAATCCCAACAAAAAATAAAAAAATGCAATTAAAAATATCTACAAAAATTGCCATTCTTTTTTGACAAAAAAGCCTGCATAGAAAGGAAGCAATTTACAAACCAACTGAATCACGCTATAATAAGGCTATCCGATAAATAATGTAACAGGAGGTTTGCTTATGAAAGTTTTTAGTAATGGTATGATTGATGGTATTTGGAAGGATCAATACGGAAAGCGTGGAACACAGCTTAATGAAGTGGGAATCCCGACTCTTTCGATACCAATCAAAATAGAAGACGCACCCGTAGGAACAGCTTGCTTTGCCTTGGTATTGGAAGATAAAGATGCCTATCCGGTCAGCGGTGGCTTTTCATGGATTCACTGGTTAGCAGCAAATATTACACGCACGGATCTTTTGGAAAATGAAAGCCAAACAGCCACCGATTTTGTGCAAGGTGTCAACAGTTGGACAAGCATTCAAGGCGGTCAACACAGTGTGGCCCTTTGCAGCTATTACGGCGGAATGTGCCCACCTGATGCACCCCACATCTATGAGCTTCATGTCTATGCTTTAGACCAACTGCTTGACTTGAAAAACGGTTTTTTATTTAACCAACTTCATCGAAAAATGGACGGGCATATTTTAGATCAGTATACATTAAAGGGTCTCTATTTCCATGAAAAACAATCCAAATAATAGGAAAAGCTGACCACTTGGTTATAAAGACCGCAAATTTATCCCCTTGTATTGGCCTGTTGATATTGGATAAAATGGCATAGACGTCTTTTATTCATGGTCTTTTACATCTAGCAATCTTGAATAATAGGAATTGATTTGATAGAGTGCTGCCGCCGGATTGTGCCCCAGCACTCTGTCTTTTGTGATTAAAGTGGTAACTATGGCCTCTGAATATTTGTAAAACAAGCTGTCGTGTCCCACGCACAATCCAACGACCACATTGAGATCCGTATGTTGCTCATTTAAAGTCTTTGCCTGCAAAATGGGATTGCACATATTCAATCCTACCTGCTGACATTTTTCAACAGGCAATCCTATTTTAGTTTTTGGCTGTGCCCCTATTTTACAAGCGATCCCACACACCGTAAACCCATGAAGTTTAAAAATTTTAGCCGCAATTCTGGATTCTGCCATCAATCCCACACAGGTTGCAATTCCTATTTTTTCCACACCCATTTTCTTTGCAAATTCTACAATTTCTTCAATTCTGGTCATCTTACAGTAATTTTCTGCTTCTACCTGGGCTGCTGCCTGGGCAATCTTGAAATTTTCTTCATTTTCACCATAAAGGTCCATTGACTCTTTCAACAGTTCCTCTTTCATGTGTGTGGTCAGGCAAAATTCAGGATAGCTTTTATCCATCTTATTGCAATTTAAAATGCCACAATCGATACAACTTTTACAATCTTTTTCCTTTTCCATAGTACTCTCCATTCTATCGTTACCCTTTGTTTTACTTTAAGTTCCAAAATGCACAGGGTGTATAGACCGTGCATTTTCCACAAACCTCGCTACCTACACTATTGGCCGTCCCATCATCATTTACATACGAACTACCTGACTGTGTGTACACATGCGCATTTTCTTGCAACAATTGATAGCATTTATTTCGATCATAGCCTTCTACGGTCAGTGCCCCCCCTGGGCAATTTTTCACACAGATACCGCAGGATCCGTTTTTCTTATAGGAACAGAATTCTTCCCCTATTGGCGTATCCCACGGCACATCCAGATTGGTAACAAGACTGGTATATCTACCACAAGCGCCTGATTTTGTAATCAACATATTGTTGATTCCGAAGGTACCTAAGCCGGCAGCATATGCAAAATGTCTGTGAGACCAATTGCTTGTCAACATGGTTTGGTCATAGGTAAGGGCCTCCTTGGATATGGCGCCCCCATATCCTTTTTTCGCCAATTCTAAAATGAAATGTTCATTGAGATTTCCAAGCATTTTATTGGTTTGTTCATAGGCTTCCGCCCATTCCGGCGATGCCAAAGGTTCATTAAGTTTATTGGTTTCCCCCAATTTCTTCGTAAATGGAATAAATATTGCGATTACAACCTTTGCATCTTTCATGACATCTTGTGGCATCTCATGATCCCTTCCAATAAGGTTTTTTAAATTCTGTATGTATGGAGATTTTGCATCAGCAAATCCTACTAATGGCTTTCTCCAAATCCCATCCAATCCGTACGCCGTCTCGTATTGTGCTACATAGTTTATGATATTCCTTCGAATTTCTTCCTTTAGATTCACTTTCATTACCCCTTCTTTACTATTGTAGCATACGCCCACCACCCAAGATGTGGGGCAATTCTTGCTACGATTGATTAAAACATTTTTTTAAACAAATCCTTTACAATCTATACTCCAGTATATCATAAAATTTTCAGGAATTGTTGCGGCTATTCTCCTTGGCACAACGGCACTCATTGGAATTTATGGGGCAACCATGAAAAAATCACATAAGGGTGCATGGTTACAGGTACACAGAATAGCCGCTTTTCTATTGATTTTTTCCATTTTAGTCCATGTTTTGTTTTGATTTATCTAAAAAAGTTGTGAATTTAAAATAAATCCACAACTTTTTTCTTAGATTTTTAATTTTACTTCATGGGCAAAACCTACATTTCTCATCACCCCGGATTATTTTACATCTAAGGTCCATTTCTCCAAGTCTGTATGAAGAAGATGGTGAGATTTTTCAGATAGCGGCGCCCCTAAAAACTCCTGGTACGTGAGCTGCACTGATGAATTTTCGTGAGAAAATCTTAAGTCTGCACTTCTGTCGAGACCATATAGAATGCGCCCTCTGTCTTCGGCCAATTCCTCTCCATCATGGATTGGTTGCCCGCCGCCGCCGGCACATCCACCGGGGCAAGCCATTACTTCTACGAAATCATATTTCACCTGACCGGCTTCAATGGCTTCCAAAAGTTTTCTGGCATTTCGAAGACCGCTGACAACAGCCACGGAAACGCCCACACCTTCAATATCAAAAGTTGCTTCTTTCCAACCATCCATGCCCCTGACTTTCTTAAAGCTATCCGCTTTTGGATTTTTCTTAGTCAGTAAGAAGTATGCGCTTCTCAATGCCGCTTCCATCACACCGCCCGTCGCTCCAAATATCACACCTGCACCGGAACCTACACCAAATACATGATCAAAAGGTTCTTCTTTCAATTCATCTGCTTTAATATGCTCCGCCCTCATCATTCTGTTGAGTTCTCTGGTAGTCAGCACCAAATCCACATCCGAACCACTTCCCCCATCGTTGACTTCCGGCACGGATCTTTCATATTTCTTTGCTAAGCACGGCATAATTGACACGGAAAATATATTTTCCGGATCAATACCAAGTTTTTCGGCAATATAGGTTTTTGTCACTGCACCGAACATCTGCTGTGGTGATTTCGCCGTGGAAAGATTTTTTACCATATGAGGGTATTGTGTTTTCACGAAACGAACCCAACCGGGACAGCAAGAAGTAAACATAGGCCAATGATAACCGTCTTTATGGGTAAAGCGTTCCAGGAACTCGCTTCCTTCCTCCATAATGGTTAAATCTGCCGTGTACGTGGTATCAAATATATAATCAAAGCCCATCTTTCGCAAAGCACTGACCAATCTACCCAAGGTGGCTTCCTCTTTATAGAGTCCGATTCCCTCGCCCCATGCCGCTCTGATTGCCGGTGCGATTTGCACAATGGCAATCTTTTTTGGATCGCCCAACGCCCCAAACATTTTTTCCATATCGTTTCGTTCTCGAAGAGCACCTACAGGACAGTGTGTAATACATTGACCGCAAAGAGCGCAATCGGCATCTTGAATCTTCTTATTGCCTGAAACTCCTACAGTCGTTCTGAATCCACTTCCCGTAACATCCCAGACACCCAATCCCTGTATTTTATCGCATACTTGGATGCATCTCATGCATTTTATACACTTAGAAGCATCTCTCACCAATGGGAAATTCTGATCCCATCTGTTTTTTTCCACAATTTTATGATACGGAATTCTGATGATTCCTAAATCATTGGCTATGGTTTGAAGACTGCAATTCCCACTTCTAATACAGATGGCGCACATACAATCATGGTCTGAAAGGATCAATTGCACATTGGCCTTTCGCGTGGCTCTTACCTTTGGACTATTTGTAAAAATTTCCATATCCTGTTCTACCACATTATTGCATGCTGTAATCAATTTATTGGTGCCTTTCCGCTCTACGATACATACACGGCAAGCGCCGATATCATTGATTCCCTTCAAATAACAAAGATGTGGAATATGAATTCCGCAAGACTCTGCCGCCTCTAATATGGTGGTTCCATCAGGAACACTTACATATTGTCCGTCTATTATCAGTTTTACCATCTTTCAACCCTCCCGCCTTTAAATGATCCAAGACCGAAATGATCGCAACGTAAACAACGTCCTGCCTCTTGTCTCGCTTCTTGATCCGTCATACCGCATTCGATTTCATTGAAGTCCCCACCTCTTTCACCAGCATGTCGTTCCTTCATTTCTACACGACCACAGGCAGGTTTATCTTCACAATGAGGATATGGAATAGAAATTCCACTTTCAATTTCATGATGATAGCCCAAATAGTTGTCAATATTGGCAGCAGCCACCTTTCCCGCAGCCACAGCATTGATAACGGTGGAGGGACCGGTTACACAGTCACCACCTGCAAACAATCCTGCATTGCCGTCTACGCCGCTGGTCTTATCTGCTATGATATTTCCCTTTCTATTGATGGGCACCCCATATTTCTCAAAAGGCTGGTTTTCCGTCGTTTGGCCGATGGCAGAAATAATAATTTCACAAGGAATGGTTTCCGTCGTTCCTTGTGCATCCACAGGTCTAGGCCTTCCTGATTTGTCTGTATTTCCCGCAATTTGAGGTCTTACCACCAAAGCTTTTACATCGCCCTCCGATGTACACTCTATCTTTTCCGGTGCTTTTAAAGAAAGTAAATCGCACCCTTCTGCAATGGCACCTTCTACCTCTTCAGGCAATGCCGTCATATCGCTCTTCCGCCTTCTGTATACGATGCTTACACTGTTTGCACCTAAACGTTTTGCCGTTCTTGCTACATCCATGGCCACGTTGCCCCCGCCGATTACGACCACAGATTTCCCTTGGAAATCCGGCATAGTATCATCGCCGATACTTCTCAAAATTTCTACGGCTGAAATAACGCCTCTTGCAAATTCCCCTTCTATGCCAATTTCTTCATGGGTATGTGCCCCAATTGCAATGTAGATGGCATCAAATTCTTTATGTATTTTCTTAATAAATTGATCGTCCCCAATATCTACGTCCATTTTAACATCTACGCCCACAGACAGAATTGCATCAATATCGTCCTGAAGGCGCTCTCTTGGAAGTCTGTAACTTGGAATTCCATATCGAAGCATACCCCCTAAATGGGCACGTTTTTCAAATACAGTTGTCTTATGACCCATAATAGACAAGTAATAGGCAGCAGATAAACCGGAAGGTCCGCCGCCAATAATGGCTACAGATTTTCCTGTCGGCTGGCTCTTTTCGGGAACTGGTACGATTCCACAGTGATCCACAGCATACCTTTTTAATCCTCGAATGTTAATCGGTGCATCAATGAGATTTCTTCTGCATCTGGCCTCACAAGGATGTTCACAAATCAGTGCACATACTGTGGGGAATGGATTATCCTTACGAATAAGCCGTACAGCATCTTGATATCTTCCTTCTAAAATAAGGGCAACATAGCCGGGTACGTCTACACCGGAAGGGCAAAGAGCTACGCAAGGCACTGGTTGTTTTAGCTGCTGTATATTCTCAGCACACCTGTGCTTTAAGATATGTTCCTCATAATCTTCCCGAAAACCCGAAAGCCCTCGAAGCACCATGTTTGCTGCCTCTGAACCTATGGCACAATCTGCAGAATCCCTTATGGTTTTTGCCGTCGTTTCGATGAGTGGAATGATATCCAACGCCGTATCCATACTTAAATCCAGTACATCATCTATCAGATGTTGCAATTGTCCAAGCCCTACCCGACACGGCACGCATTTCCCACAAGTCTGTGCGTGGCAAAGCTTTAAAAAAGAAGCTGCCATATCCACGGGACAAAGCCCCGGTGGGCTGGCTATAATTCTTCTCTCCAGATCCTTATAAAGCCCTTCCACCACCATTTGTGCGCTGTCTCGAGACTTAATATCCAGTCTGCTCATATTTGTTATACCTCCTCTACAATCTGCTTCTAACATGCAATAAATTTCCTCTATTGCATCCACGAATACTCCCCTCTCCCGTCAAATTCTAAATTGTATTTTATATTTTACCATCATATTCAGAAATAGTAAACGTTATTTTTTTGTCAATTCGCACTTTTTTTAATTTTCTGTTAATTCAAAGACAGGGGTCAAATCAAAGACAGGGGGACGGTTCTTTTGTCTTCCCTCTCCCCCCGTCTTGGCTTTTCTTCCGTGCCATCCTTGGTATACGCCCCCCCGATGCCCCTTGTCTTGGGCTCAAGACGAAAGAACCGTCCCCTTGTCTTGCGGACATATCTGTCACGGCTATGATATATACTCACTACTCAGACAGCGCATTCAACAATGCCGCAGACTTAATTAATAAGCACCAATCAAAAAAAACTCCCACACCTATTCCCACATTTAAGGTGTGGGAATAGTCCCAATTACAATATTTATCCACAAGAACTATAACAATAAGGCAAAATTAAAAACCGCTCAAACCTTTGTATTCACTACAGTTTGAGCGGTTTTTAAATTGGAGCGGGTGATGAGAATCGAACTCACGCCTTAGCCTTGGGAAGGCCACGTTCTGCCATTGAACTACACCCGCATCTATCGAATTTGCCTAACCTGTTAAGCATAGCAAATTATCCAACTTTTTTCAAGTCTTTTTTGCAATTTTCTTGTTATTTTTACAGTATGCAAATTTTTCTCCTTTTGGGGCAGCTTAATGGATATCTACGTTTTCTATACTTTTCTGCTATTTCATTTATCCTTTCTTTCTATCA
>JAVVUJ010000032.1:11527-18284 GCA_036653195.1 Anaerovorax sp.
TCAAATCACTCAAACTGTCAACTCAGTCAAACTATCAAATCAGTCAAACTGTCAAATCAATCAAACAGTCAAATCACTCAAACTGTCAAATCACTCAAACTGTCAAACTGTCAACTCACTCAAACAATCAAATCACTCAAACTGTCAACTCAGTCAAAAAAACAAACCCTAAGACAGTTTTCAAGTGCTTCTGCCTTAGGGGTTCTGTTGTCGCGCTTCCCGAAGAATTAGTGCTTTATAAACGGTGACGGATCCATGGGTACGCCTTCTTTTAACACTTCAAAATGCAAATGTGCTGGCTCCAAACTTTCAAATAAAGAAGAGGTTCCCACGGTACTCAATACATCGCCCTTTTTCACAACATCACCAATGCCCACATTTTTGCTGGTACTTAAACAGGCATACCGAGAAGTCAGGCCGTCAGGATGTAAAACTTCTATAGTAATACCCAGTCTGTCATCTGTGTACATTCTTGTAATGACACCATCCGATATGGCCACTACCGATGTGTTCTTGGGTGCTTCAATATCCACGCCCTCATGAATCACATACTGCTCTAAGGTATTTGAGTAAATAGGAAATTCACTGGAATAGCCACTGGTTACCGTTCCAACCACCGGGGGCATGTAGGAAAGAGGTTGCACTTCCCCTGTATTTTCATTTTGGTTTTGCACCCCACCTTGTTTTTTGCTATCTACTACAGGTACCGGATTGGTCACTTTTTGTTCTTTTTCCATTTTTTCTGATTCCTTTGCAATATGAATATTCTGATCAGGCCCTAAACGCAATTGATCTAAGCCGGATCTCATGGTAAAAATAGATGCAATGGCTAAAGCACAGAAACAAAGCGTAAGCGCTACAGCCACTTTGTCCTTTGGTTTTTTTGTTATTCTCATAATAAATATACACCTCCAATCCTATTGTTTCCACGTAAAGTGAAATTCATACGTTTGAAGGTGTTAAATATTTTTCAAATCATGTGTTCAACGAAAGAGGTTCTATCTTTTGGAATGACTTTCCTAATAGAAGGAAGTCTATGATTGTGCAAAGGATTTCTCAGGTATCAGCTTCTTGCTCTTTAAATAAATAAACTATACTTGCTGTCATTTAGAGAAACAGCGCAAGGATGGGCGATAGGATGGCCACCAACGTGCCTGAAAGTGCCATAGCCAAGCTGCTCATGCTCCCTTCAATTTCACTTTCTTTAAAGGCCCTGGCTGTACCCACTGCATGAGTCATGCTTCCTATGGCAATTCCCCGTGCTACTTTATTTTTAATTCTCATGAAATTCATAATTTCGGGCCCAAACACAGTGCCTACCAAGCCTGTTACCACCACAAGGGCTACCGTTAATTCAGGTACCCCGCCTATAATTTTTGAAACCTCAATAGCAATGGGATTTGTGGCATTTTTAGGCAGCATGGTTAAAATCATTTTTATATCCGTACCCATGAGTTTTCCCATCAACACCAGCGAGCCCATTGTCGCCAACGTACCTGAAACAACCCCTACAGCAATGGGAATGGCATGTGTTTTTAACGTCGCTATATTTCTATACAGAGGCACGGCCAGCACCACCGCAGTCAAGGGCAACATAAAATTTAAAATACCATTTTGGGCATAATACTCATCATAACTGACACCCATTGTGAGAAGTACCAAAATAATTAGGGCACCCGATACTAAAACCGGCTGCATAATGCTCCATCCTGTTTTCGTATAAAGATAATGAGCCAACCAAAAACAACCTAAAGTTAAGGTCATACCCGAAAGCGGATTGTTTATAAAAAAATCATGCATCATTTCGTTTCCTCCATTGTAATCTCTCCGGCTTTGTTTTTCTTTATGCGCCTTTTTTCCAAAATTAAAATGGAGAGTTCTGTTACTTTTCCGGCTACAAAAAAACCAATCAAAATACTGACAACCAAGGGCACCAGAATTTTTACAGCTTGGTTGGCGATCACATCCCAATAGACCATAATTCCTACTGTAGGTACTACAAAAAATACAGCAAGATATTTAATAATCGTGTCACTCACCTTATCTACATGGTGCAGTTTTATGATACCGCAACAAAGTCCAAGGAAAAGAAGAACCAACCCTACTACATTTGCCGGGATAGGAATACCTGTCAAAGCAATGATACAATATCCTAAAAATAAAGGTAAAAATATAAGAAAAAATTGTTTAATCATCTGTCTTCTCTTTCTGTTTCTGTATGAATTGTTTCGCAAAGACGAAAATTTCGTCCTGTTTTTTCAATAAAAATCCTTGCCAAATTAGAGGGTATCACACCCTTCTTTTCTTGTCAATCTTTCCAAAAGTCGGTTTTTCTCATTTCTAAAAGCATTTTTCTTATTTTCAAAAACGCCTACCTTTCCTTTAGAAAGTTTCTTTCCCCTCTATGATACTAGATACACTTCTGCATATATGGACTTTTTTTGCCTGTATTTCCGGATTTTTTTCTGTTTTTTATATTCTTTTTTTCCACAAGCAACTTATATCTTGCCAATTTCTCCATTTTGCACTATAATATCTGTTAATACCTTGCCAGGTCTAAGAAATACACAACAGACCGACCGGTTCAGTAAATTAAGAAAAGGAGATATTATTTTATGGCAAATTACAAAATGGCTGAGGCTAATTCAAGGATCATTCCTTTAGAGGATAAAATTTTTGGTATTAACAAGTTAGCAAAAGAAATGATTGCAAAGGAGGGCACTGATCAAGTCGTCAATGCGACCATCGGTTCTCTTCTAGACGACCATGGGAACTTGGTGGTTCTTTCCTCAGTTGTAGACGTTCTGAAAAACTTAACAGCCACCGACTACGCCGACTATGCACCCATTGGCGGGACTGCAGATTTTCAAAGAGATGTGAAAAAAGCAGCTTTTGGGAACTTTCAACCCACTTGCTTTACAGAGGCCATCGCTACGCCGGGTGGAACCGGTGCTATTCGAAACACCATCCAAAACTATTCAAAACGAGGAGATCAAGTCTTAACTTCCGATTGGTATTGGGGCCCATACAACACCATTGCACAAGAAATTGAAAGAACCATTGCCACATACACCTTGTTTGATGAAGATGGAAAATTCAACATTGCCTCTTTTGACAGGAAAGTCAAAGAACTTTTAGAAAAACAGGACGGTCTGGTGATTATCCTCAATACACCTGCCCATAACCCTACAGGATACACCTTGACTGATAACGACTGGGATTTGGCTTTAAACAGCATCAAAGAAGCCACTGCTGATGGAAAGAAAAAAGTGACCCTTTTAGTGGACGTTGCCTACATTGATTTTGCCGGAAACGGAGAAAAATACAGAAGTTTTTACCCAAAATTAGAAAATTTACCTACCAATATATTGGTCATTATCGGCTTCAGCATGTCAAAAGGCTATACCATGTATGGAATGCGTGGTGGTGCTATGATTTGCATGACTTCCGACAAAGAGATTGCCGACGAATTTAAAACGGTGTGTGCCTTCTCCTGCAGAGGTTCTTGGTCAAACTGCACAAGAGCTTCCATGGTGGCCTTATCCAACATCTATGCGGATCAAGCACTTTTGGACAAAGTCACCGCCGAAAGAGCCATCCACTGTGAAATGCTCATCAGGCGTGGACAAACATTCCAGGCTGCCGCTGATGAGATCGGCTTAAAAACAGTGCCTTTTGATTCAGGATTCTTTCTTGTTGTTCCTTGTGAACATGCGGAAGAAGTAGGCAAAGAGCTACAAAAGAACGGTATTTTTACAGTGCCTCTTGGAAAAGGTCTGCGTGTTTCCGTAGCCTCTGTTTCCGAAGAAAGATGTAAAGTTCTTCCCCAAAAAATGTTGGAAGCCATTGACAAGGTAACCGGCCTCCATCAATAAAAAACACACCTATTAAAAAAAACTGAGGAAAGCCTTACGCCTTCCTCAGTTTTTATAGTTTATGAACCTTTCAACGGCATTTTCCCCATGTAGCAAGAAGACTTCTCCACAACAAAAGGAACGCTCTATTTCCAAACCACCTTACAGTAACAAATGTTTTTTCCCAATTCTTTAAATTTTTCCTCATATTCCGTCGTGATTTTCCCAGCCTCCAATTGGCTAGCATGCAAATCATGGGACAATTCCAAAAAAGTTGCCTGCGTTTCCTCTAATTCAGCCACCGTAAACGCAAACAAACCTTCATTATCACTTTTAAATTCTAACGTCCCCTGTTCTTTTAAAACCCACTGGTAACCCTGTAAAAACCCCCTATGGGTGAGCCTGCGCTTTGCATGTCTGTCCTTGGGCCAAGGATCACTAAAATTCAAATAGAGGGCCGAAACTTCGTCCTTGTCAAAATAATCCTTAATGTCCCGTACAAATTCGCCTATAAATCGGATATTCTGCAGGTTGGCAGTCTTTGCCTTATCCAGCGCACGAAGCACTACCGAACGTTGTCCTTCAATGCCGATAAAATTGCGATGGGGATTTTCAAGGGCCATTTTCAAAAGGAACTGCCCCTTCCCACAACCCAATTCCAAACAAACTTCCCCGTCATTGCCAAACAATTCTTTCCATTTTCCCTTATGATCCTGTCCGTCTTCCATTAAAAGTTCCTGAAACTGCGCTAGTTTTTCGTCTTCATTCTTTACTTTTCTCTGCCGCATAATCCTTCTTTCCTATTCATTATCCATTGAATTTTCACATATTTTCTCATAATCCATACCCAACTTGAACCTACTGCATGAATGACCATGTGCTAAAAAACAGCTGTGCAAACAAGGATCCCATCGCTTCTACACTTTGTTGCACCTCCCTCAGGAAGAAAACAAGATACTAGGCGATCTTGAATATCCCCTCATATTTTCGCAAATATTTTAGCAGCGGATACCCAATCACATAACAAGCCAACAACTGACCCAAGGCAACCCACAGGATGCACCCCAATAGCGTAATATGGACGCCATAGGCAAAATAAAGCATACTGCCAATGATTATCCCATTTGCTACAACCGGCGGCAGAGGCACTAAAATAGGCTTGCTTCGCAGCATATAGGACCCTACGGCAGCCAACAGGGTTGCGGCACTTCCGCAAATCATATCGATCATTCCATAGGGGCTCATCAGATTTGACACCAGACAGCCTATAAAAAGCCCCGGTATTGCTGCCGGGGTAAAAAAAGGCAAGATCGTTAATGCCTCTGATACCCGAATCTGCATAACACCATAGCTAAAGGGCATGAGCACCAATGTCAATGTGGCATAAATGGCCGCAATAATGGCAGCCTGCATTAAAAATTTTGTGTTTTTCATTTCTTCACCTCAATCGTACGACCACGTTGCATGATTCTATGAAGAGTATTGTCTATGTCACCTCGAAATATCTTACGAATATGCGATTATTATTTATTCTAACCCGAAATGGGATTGTTGGATTGAAAACTTTTCTGCCATGAATTATACATAGATGCGCATAAAGACGATCACCCCTACAAATCCTATAAATAAGAAAGCCGCAATGCCATCTTTTACCTGAAATTTCATGGCTGTCATTCTCGTTCTTGCATCTCCGCCTCGATAACAGCGTGCTTCCATCGCCATGGCTAACTCTTGTGCGATTCGAAAAGCACTGATAAACAAGGGCACCAGCAAAGGCACCAAAGCCTTGGCTCGATTGAGTATATTTCCGCTTTCAAAATCTGCCCCTCTGGCCATCTGCGCCTTCATAATTTTGTCCGTTTCCTCTAAAAGAGTGGGGATAAACCGGAGGGCAATGGTCATCATCATGGCCAATTCATGAGCCGGAACCCCTATTTTTTTTAAAGGATTCAGCAGTTTTTCAATGCCGTCCGTTAAATTGATGGGTTTGGTGGTCAGCGTCAGTAAAGATGAGCCGATAATCAATAAAACCAACCTTGCACCCATAAACGTAGCGTTATATAAGCCTTCCCTTGTAATCGTTAAAAATCCCCAATGAAAGATGGGCGTTCCTTTGGTCATAAACATATTGATCGTAAAGGTAAAGATAATAATTAAGAAAATAGGCTTCAATCCCTTCAAAATAAATTTCAAAGGCACTTTTGAAATAAAAATGGTACCGCCTAATGCCAGAACGGCAAAAAGATAGCCCCAAAAGTCTTTTACAATGAACAATGCCATAATAAAGACAAATGTACCTATAATCTTCACTCTGGGATCTAATTGATGAACCCATGAATTTCCCGGATAATACTGTCCTAATGTGATGTCTCTGATCATTTATGTTCTCCTAAAAGCCGTACAAGTTCTTCTTCCACTTGAGACAGAGTCAATGGGTTCCCTTTTACAGGTAACCCCTTCCTTTTTAATTGATTAATAAAAGCGGCGGCCGGTGGCACTGCCAATCCCAAAGATACCAGAAATTCTTCTTGAGAAAAAACTTCTTCCGGCGTTCCCTCTAAAATCAATTTCCCTTGATCCATAACCAACACCTTGTCACAAAGTTTGGCAATATCTCCCATGTTATGTGAAATCAAAAGGATGGCATTGTTTTCATCTTTATGAATTTTTTTCACCATATTTAAAACATCTTCATGTGCCTTTGGGTCTAACCCTGCAGTAGGCTCGTCCAAAATTAAAATTTGTGGCTTCATGGCAATAACGCCGGCAATGGCCACTCTTCTTTTTTGTCCACCTGACAATTCAAAAGGAGATCTGTCCCACATCTTCTCGTAATTTAACCCTACCAATTCAATGGCTTCCCGTACCCTTACGTTCACTTCTTCTTCAGGTAATCCTAAATT
>JAVVUJ010000033.1:0-17693 GCA_036653195.1 Anaerovorax sp.
ATGTGAAAAAAATCAAAGCAGAAATACAACGTGGAGAAGATGTTTATGTAAGCTTAGCACCGTCCTATGCCGGTGCATTTGACGGGATTAGCTTTACCGCCATGTCCAAAGCACTTAAAAAGTTAGGGTTTAAAGGGGTGGAAGAGACGGCAATCGGTGCCGGAAAAGTAACGGAAAAATATGAAAAATTATTGGAATGCGGGCAAATGCAGAATTTAATCACCACTTGTTGCCCCACGGTAAATCTATTGGTACAACAATATTATCCTGAACTTTTACCTTATATGGCACCCGTTGCATCTCCTGCAGTGGTTCATAGCCAGCTCTTAAAAAAAGCATACGGGAAACAAATTCAAGTGGTATTTATAGGCCCTTGCATTTCAAAAAAATATGAAGTGGAAAACAATTGGTCTTTAGATGGCGCCATTCTTTTTGATGAACTTCACGATTGGCTTAATGAAGAAGAATCACTGAAAGATGAAGAAGTGGAAGAAATTCATCACGTGATCCATCGTTTGTATCCAATTCCAGGTGGAATTTTACAAACGATTTCGGAAAAAAGTAAAAAAGGGTACAGTGAAATTGTCATTGACGGCATGGAATCTTGTATTAAAATTTTGGAAGAATTAAAACAAGATATCTTGGGTGAAAAGCAAATCAAAGGTCAACTTATAGAAATGAGCGCCTGTGCCGGTTCATGCTTGTACGGACCCGGGTTAAAAGATTGCAATATGCCTTTGTTGCGCGCCAGAGAAAAAGTTTGTGAAGCTGCTATGAAAGAGACCAAGACACCTATGCCACTGACAGAACGGACTGAAATCAATTGTAAAGCAACTTTAAGCAACTTAAAGATTGATGAAAAGTATCCGGATCAGTCAGAAATCGATGAAATTCTAAAATCCATGGGTAAATCTGATGAAAGCCATATTTATGATTGTGGAGCTTGCGGCTACAACACTTGCAAAGAAAAGGCTGTGGCAGTTTGGCAGGGCAAAGCGGAAATCAAAATGTGCGTTCCTTATATGTGGAGCAAAATGGAATCTTTTTCCAATTTAGTGTTTGATCATTCACCCAATGCCATTGTTCTCGTGGATGAAAAATTTTCCATTGTAGAATACAATAACGCTGCCATCGCTATGTTTGAATTATATCGCTTTGATCATCAAGGGTTGCCGCTGATGATGCTCTTTGACAGCAGTGCTTTAGAAAAAGAAGTCGGTAATGGAAAACCATTTTACAATGAAATACAATTTGTAAAAGATATTAATAAAACTATTGATATCACCCTTGTAAAGGGTAAAACCGGTGCAGACTATATTCTGTTTGTGAGAGATATTTCAGAAGATATGCTGCAAAAAGAAAAGATGGATGCCATGAGAGCCGAAACCCTAGAGACGGCGCAGCATGTCATAGACAAACAAATGCGAGTTGCCCAGGAAATTGCAAGTCTCCTTGGTGAAACCACCGGGGAAACGAAAATTGCATTGAGAAACTTAAAAAAATCCATCTCTGATACGAAATAGGTGTAATGATGAAATTAATTGCAGAAACCGGGTATGGGCGTTTAATTAAATATGAGCAGGAATTGTGCGGTGATAAAGTCGAGCTTTCTGTCACAGATGAAGAAACCATTGGCATATTGGCCGATGGCCTTGGAAGTGGTGTAAAGGCCAATATTCTGGCTACATTGACCAGCAGTATTATAAAAACTATGCTCCTTGGTGGTGCCACACTGGACGAAGTCGTAGAAACGTTGATAGAAACATTGCCCATTTGCAAAGAGAGAAGAGTGGCTTACTGTACCTTTACCATCGTGAGAATAGACAAAAATGGATTGGCTTCTTTTGTTGAATACGATAATCCTGATCTGATTATTATCAGAAATGGGGAAGAAGTGCTCCTTGAGAAAAAGGAACTTCTTTTGCACGGTAAAAAAATAAAGGAATCTCAATTGCAGTTACTGCCGGGAGATTTTTGTATGGCCATGAGTGATGGCGTCACTGCAGCCGGCCCCAACAATTTAGTCCTTTCTTCTTGGAAACGTGAAAACATTGTAACGTATTTAAAAAACAGTCAAATAGAACAAAAAAGTGTTTTCTCCTTAAAAAAAGAAGTGCTGACTGAATGTGACAATCGTTATTTAGGCAAAATAGGAGACGACTCCACTGTTTTTATGTGCAAAATGCAAAGGACCAGGAAAATACATGTAATGATCGGACCGCCTTTAGAAAAGAAAGATGATGGGAAAATCGTAACCGCCTTTATGGACACTTATGGAACGCGTGTGATTTGTGGCGGAAAAACGGCACAAATTGTCAGCCGTGTTTTAGAAAAACAGTTGACCGTGTTGAGAAATGAAACCTTTACCCAATATCCTCCTATGTGTTTCATGAAAGACATTGACTTAATTACAGAAGGAATTGTAACCATCAGCAGAGCTGTTGAGATTATGGAACAAATAGACGTCTTTACCTTTAAAGAATATCAACAGATGCAAAGTTCTGAGGAGGGCGCCCAACGTTTGGTATGGATCCTCCTAAACAATGGCAATACCATCACTTTCTTTCTTGGGAACGCACAAAACCCTGCACACATGCAAGGGAAAAACATTGATTTTAGTCATAAAATAAAGAAAGTTGAAAGACTGGCAGAACTCCTCACAAAAGAAGGAAAACATGTTGAAATTTTTAGGGGTTGACATAGAAACATTTATGTGGTATTGTTTATTGATGTAAGCCGCTCAGAATGGGTTTTTGTAAATGCCTAGTGCTACCCCTGATGGCGAGACTGGATTGAGGAGGTAAAGAGCAAATGTACGCAGTAATTAAAACCGGTGGAAAACAATACAGAGTCCAAGAAGGAGATGTCATCACAATTGAAAAGCTAGAAGCTTTAGCAGGTGACGTTGTTGAATTTGACCAAGTATTAGTTTTAAACGATGACAAGGCACTTCAGGTTGGAACACCAATCATTGAAGGTGTAAAAGTATTTGGAACTGTAGTTGAAAATGGTAAAGGTTCAAAGGTTATCATCTTTAAGTACAAGTCAAAGAAAGACTACAGAAAGAAGCAAGGTCACAGACAACCGTATACAATGGTTAAAATCGAATCATTAAACGGAAACAGACCTGAAGCGAAAAAGCCAGAAGTAAAAGCTGAAGAAATTCTAGCCGTAAGTGAGCCTGTAGCTGAAAAAGTAGCAGACAAGCCTGTAGCTGAAAAGAAGCCAGCGGCAAAAAAGGCAGCAGACAAACCAGCAGCAGCGAAAAAGCCTGCAGCAAAAAAAACAGCAGACAAGCCTGCAGCTGAGAAGAAGCCCGCAGCAAAAAAAGCAACAAAAGCCGAAAAAGTAAAAGACGCAGAATAGTGAATGGTTTCCTATTTTGTTCAATAGAATTGCGCAGCCGGATGCCGAAATGGGCGTTTGGCAAAAAAAAAGGAGGTGTAGTTCATGGCAAGTAAAAAGGGAGTAGGTAGTTCCAAAAACGGAAGAGACAGTGAGTCGAAACGTTTAGGTGTGAAGCGTGGCGATGGTCAGGTTGTAAGCGCAGGAAGTATCCTAGTAAGACAAAGAGGGACTAAATTTCATCCCGGAAATAATGTAGGCATTGGCGGAGATGATACTTTATTTGCTAAAATCGATGGAGCTGTAAAGTTCGAAAGATATGACAAAACAAGAAAGCAAGTAAGCGTATACCCAAAAGAAGCTTAAAACCTTAAGCCCCTATATTAATAGGGGCTTTTTTACTCGATAAAAGAAAGGAAGTGGCTGGATGTTCGTAGATAGAGCCAAAATATCTATAAAATCAGGAAAGGGCGGAGATGGTGCCGTCTCTTTTAGACGCGAGCCATTTGTCCCGGAAGGAGGTCCAGACGGTGGAGACGGCGGACGTGGCGGAGATGTTATTTTCATAGCCGACAGCAACCTAAGAACGCTGATGGACTTTAGATTTAAAACAAAATATGAAGCACAACCCGGCGGAAACGGGATGAAAAAGAAATGCTTTGGCAAACAAGGCGAAAATCTAGTTTTGAAAGTACCGCCGGGAACCATTGTCATTGATGATGAAACCGGACTTGTGATGAAAGACTTAATCCATAGCGGTGACAAATTCATTGCGGCCAGGGGCGGAAAAGGTGGAAAAGGGAACGTAAATTTTAAAAATTCCATTAGGCAAGCACCCAACTTTGCGGAATCCGGCGGATTTTCTCAAGGAAGAGTTGTTCGACTGGAATTGAAATTAATTGCGGATGTGGGATTGATAGGATTTCCAAATGTTGGAAAGTCAACCTTTTTATCTGTGTCCACAAGTGCCAATCCGAAAATTGCAAACTATCATTTTACCACCGTTACACCCAATTTAGGGGTTGTGGAAATTTATGATACAAGCTTTGTCATGGCCGATATCCCCGGACTCATTGAAGGTGCTCACCAAGGAGCCGGTTTGGGTCTTGATTTTTTAAAGCATATAGAGCGTACAAAAGTACTCATCCATATTATTGATGCCTCAGGATCAGAAGGAAGAGATCCGGTTTCTGATTTCGACTTAATCAACAATGAATTGGGCTCTTATGGAGAAAAACTTTTAAAGAAACCTCAATTGGTCGTTGCAAATAAAATGGATATGGTGGATGAAGAAAGTGAAAGTTATCAGCACTTCAAGACGTATGTAGAAGAAAAAGGCTATGCTTTTTTCCCTATGTCGGCACCT
Source organism: Anaerovorax sp. (assembly GCA_036653195.1). Classification (GTDB taxonomy): domain Bacteria; phylum Bacillota; class Clostridia; order Peptostreptococcales; family Anaerovoracaceae; genus JAVVUJ01. The sequence continues at coordinate 4,712 of JAVVUJ010000033.1, forward strand.
TTGCATCAAGGCGTAAAAGAAATTTTAAGTGCTGCGGTTGTAGAACTTGAAAAGTTGGCATTTCTTCCCGTTGAGGAAGAAGTGTATGAATTGTTTCACTTGGAACAGGCGGAAGAAGCGCCTGATTACAGAGAGATTTACCCATCCAAGGATGGAAGGGTTTTTGTTTTAAAAGGAAAACAACTGACAAAGATTTTCAATTCCACCAACTTTAACGATATGGGTTCCCTTCGCTATCTGTATAAATATATTGAAAAAAATGGTGCCATCAAAAAATTAAAACAAATGGGATTAGAAGAAGGCGATACCATTCGTATTGTCAATTTTGAATTTGAGTATGCAAATGAAGACGAAGATGAAGAATGAAAATAAAAAATTAAATAGAGATGATTGCTTAGAATTGTTAAGGGAATATGGTACGCCACCCCACGTAATTCGCCATTGTATGGGTGTAGCCCGTACGGCACTTCAATTGGGCCATGCTTTAAATGAAAAAGGATATCAGTTAGACTTAGATTTGATTGAGCGTTCTGCCCTTCTTCATGACATTGCACGTGTGGAAAAAGAACACTGGATAGTGGGTGCCGATTTCATGACAAAACTGGGTCTTGTAGATGAAGCTGCGATTATTAGACAGCATATGACCTACGGCACCGATCCGTCTACCACAGATTTTAAAGAGTTGGACATTGTATGTTTAGCAGATCGAATGGTAAGAGAAGATCAATTTGTTGGATTTCAGCAACGAATGAACAGTATTTTAAAAAAATTCAAAGGAGATAAAGCTGCCGAAAAACGAATTAGAGGACGTATGGCTGAAACAGAGCAGGTTATTAAAAACATAGAAATAATTTTAGGCATACCAATCGACAAGCTTATAGAACTGTAATAATCATCCCTCCGGCGTAATATGCTTAAGCTAGACAGATACGCAGGGAGGGATATTCTTATGAAAAAATATAGGCACAAACCAATCAGGCGCAGAAACAGGCATGGCAGTATATTTGCGAAACAAGTGATTATCTCCATCATTATCGTACTCTTTGTCATCCTTTTAAAGAAGATGGATATTGCCATTGTAAACAAAACCATGGGCGCAGTAAAAGAGACCTTGTCACAAAATTACACGTTGGAAAAAGCAGTTTCTGCAGTGAATGCAGGCACCGAAAAACTAAAATCTATGCCTAAGACCTTTTTATTTTCTCCACCATTAGATGAAAAAACAGATCAAGTGGCTGCAGAAACACAGGTTCATGCCATTGGCGGCGGAACAGTTTCCCAAATTGAAAACCATGAAAAAGTGGGCGGCCGTTATATTAAAATTCTCCATGACGGCGAGATGGAATCTATCTATGGCAATTTGGAAAACATCTATGTAAAGCCTTTAGACAAAGTAAAAAAAGGGCAAATTATAGGTGCTGTTTTAAAAGAGGAAAAGAAAGATTTTTATTTTGAAATACGTTCAGAAGGAAAAACCGTTGATCCATCTGATTACATAGATTTTTAATTCACTATGGTGAAACTGAACGTATTGCATATGAATTTGGAAATCCATTACTCTTATTTTATACTGGTAGGCATTCTTTTGTTTGGAGTTAATGGAAACTTTGTTGTTTCCTCGGCATTGTTTTCCTTTCTCCATGAATTGGTTCATGGAGGCGTGGCAAAAAAATTAGGCTATACACCGGAAAAAATCAGTTTGGGTCTCTTTGGGGGCGTCCTTCATCTTCGAGAAGGGTTTCTAAATCCGAGAGATGAATTGTTCATTCATTTAGCGGGACCTCTTTTTAACTTAACCCTTTCACTGTGCCTATTTTTATTTGTAAAATTTCAATTTTTACTTGAAGACAACCTAGTCGAAACCTATTTGTTTCCCATATTGGTTTCCAATTTAATTTTAGGTATCTTCAACTTAATGCCTTTTTATCCATTGGACGGCGGCAAAATTTTGGAGCTTTACTTGGCTTTTTTTTGTGGATATGGGACTGCAAAAAGAATATCACAAATTTTATCTGTTATATTTTCAATTTTCCTTTTCATTTTTGGTATTTACTTGATACAATATAACGTATTGAACAGTATCATCTGTGGGTTGGCATTGAATCTATATATAGCAAAAAAACAGGAAAACACCTTCATATTTTATAAGGTCTCCAAAAACATGGAGCAATCCAAAGACCTTGAGAAAAACAAAAAAAACAAGCGAAAAAATAAGCGAAGCAAATTGGTGGTTTACAGAGAAGGGCAAAGAGCCATGAAGGTCATAGAATCTTATAAGCCCGGAGACAACCATATATTCACTATTGTAAACGATCACGGCAGCTATAAAGGCCAATTAACAGAAGAAGAACTTTTAGCCGGCATTTATGATTGTGGAGTCTATGCTGATTTTGGCAAATTGCTGGAATTAAAGAAAAGAAAGAAATGAGGACGTTAGCATGTCAGTAAAAGAGCAGTTGGACAAGTTATTGATGAAAATAGAAAAACCTGCACGATATATCGGGGGGGAGTTAAATTCTGTTCAGAAGGATTTAACACCTATTTCTACTCGATTTGGATTTGCCTTTCCCGACACTTATGAAATCGGAATGTCCTATTTAGGGCTTCAAATCATTTATCATACGCTGAACAAATTGGACTATGTGTTCTGTGAAAGGATTTTTGCGCCGGCCATAGATATGGAAGAAGCCATGAGAACAAATAAAATCCCTTTATTTACCTTGGAAACAAAGACAGCCATAGAAGAATTGGATATTCTGGGATTTACGTTGCAATATGAGTTGTCCTTTACCAATATTGTAAATATGTTAAACTTGGGAAACATCCCTTGCAAATCAAAAGACCGCAATGAAAGCCATCCCTTCATTGCCGCAGGCGGACCCTGTGCTTTTAACCCGGAACCTTTGGCAGAAATTGTGGACTTTTTTATGATTGGAGACGGAGAAGAACTATTGGTCCAGGTTTGCGAAATCCATAAGGAATGGAAGGCATCCGGAAAGTCAAAATTGGAATTTCTAAAAGAAATCGTTTCCCTAGAAGGGATTTATGTTCCATGCTTTTATGAACCCTTCTATGATTCCGACGGCAGGCTTGCAGGAGTGGAAAAGCTTTATGAGCAAGCGCCTGATCGTATAAAAAAAGCCATGGTCCATGACTTGGAAAAAGTGGATTTCCCTACAAATACCATTGTACCGTTTATCGAAACGGTTCACGATCGTGCGGTTGTGGAAATTTTCAGAGGATGCACCAGAGGCTGTCGATTTTGCCAAGCCGGCATGATTTACAGACCGGTACGACAGCGAAAGAAAGAGACCATTTTCAATTTGGCAAAAGCCCAACTTGCAGCGACAGGTCATGAAGAACTGTCTTTGCTTTCATTATCCACCAGCGACCACGCTGAATTCGAATCCATGGCTAGCCAATTAATGAAACTGTGTCGAGCCGAAAACGTTTCTCTCTCCTTACCATCTTTAAGACTGGATTCCTTCTCTTTTAAGGTGCTAGAAGAGATTCAACGTTATAAAAAGTCAGGATTAACCTTCGCTCCCGAGGCAGGATCCCAGAGACTGAGGAACGTGATCAATAAATCCATTACAGAGGAAGATATCTATACTGCTTGTGAAAAGGCCATTAAATTAGGGTGGACAAACATAAAGCTGTACTTTATGATTGGACTTCCAACAGAAACCATGGAAGATTTAGACGGTATTGTTAAAATTGCGCAAACCATTATAAAAATCAGTAAATCTATAAAATGCGGTAGATTTAATGTGACGGTAAGTGTCTCCAATTTTGTACCAAAAGCGCACACGCCTTTTCAGTGGTTTCCACAAAACACCATTGCCCAGTTTAAGGAAAAGCACAATTATTTGCGAGAAAGATTAAAACCCATTCGAGGTGTTACGTTTAATTACCACAATAATGAAACCAGTCATATGGAGGCCATCTTTGCCAAAGGCGATAGAAGGTTGGGTGATACCCTTATCAAGGCCGTTGCTTTAGGCTGTAAATTTGATGGCTGGACAGAGCATTTTAAATATAATTTATGGATGCAAGCCCTGAAAGAAACCCATGTTGATGGAGATTTCTATGCATTTAAACGGCGCTCTTATGAAGAATTATTGCCTTGGGATCTCATTGATACCGGTATTAAAAAAGATTTTTTAATAGAAGAAAACAAACAGGCAATAGCAGAAATACAAACACCTGATTGTCGAAAAGGTTGCATTGGCTGCGGAATCAATGAACGCATCAACTGTGAAATGGAGGGTACCCTATGAGATATTTACTAAAGTTTAATAAAGAAGGCTACATTATTTATACGTCTCACTTAGATATTATGCGTCTCTTCAAAAGATCTTTTAAAAGAGTAGGGATTAAACTGACTTTTTCTCAGGGATTTCATCCCCATCCTAAAATGAGTTTTGCACAACCACTTTCTCTTGGCTACTCCGGAATTGGAGAATATTTGGAATTTGAAACAGAAACGCCTCTGGAAAAAGAAGAAATTGTAAAAAAACTTAATGAAATTATGCCTGTAGGTTTGGTTCTCACGGGATGCGACAGTTTACCCAATACAGGAAAGACCATGGCAGCCATGGTCAATAAAGCCAGTTATCATATCACCATTCCCATGGAATTAGATCAACCTATAGATTTACTTTTAACCAATTTTTTAAACCAGGAAACCATTGAAGTGACTAAGTTTCAAAAGAAATCCGGAAAAGAAACAATCCAGGAAATCAAAGAGATGATTTTAGATTTAAAGGGAGAATACTACGATAAAAAAATTATGTTAACCACTACATTATGTGCCGGAAGTGTAAAGAATGTAAGCCCGGAATTGTTATTACAAGCTCTTTTTAAGTTTCTTCAAAGGGAAATTCGGCGAGAAGAAATTAAAATTGAAAGAATTAGTATTGACTTCCAGTAAATTCCAATGTAAGATAATGTAAAACATTACTTTACATTGGAGGTGGTAAAATTGAATAAAAAAAACATACGAAAGGTGATTGCAGGAATTTTAATTCTTGCCGTTGCCTTTTGTGCTTATTTGTGGCGTGAGAAAAAAGGGGAACCAAGCACAGAAGATTTTTTCATGGTAAACGAGGAAATTTCATCCACTGATGAAGGGAGCACAAAAGCTGCCATTGGTGAGAATGAGGAAAGAGAAAAAAATACCATTCTTGTTCACGTTGCGGGGGCGGTGAAAAATCCTTCTGTGGTAGAACTGCAAGAGGGTATGAGACTGTTTGAAGCGGTAGAAGCTGCAGGTGGTTTTTTACAGGAGGCAGATACCAACTACTTAAATCTTGCTGAAAAACTAATAGACGGAGAAAAAATATATGTTCCGTTAATAGGTGAAGAAGCCTCTATGAACATGGTAGGGTCCTCACAGGTAGGATTGGGTCAAAAACAAGCTTTGGTGAATATTAATTCCGCCAATTTTGAAGAACTTCAAACTTTAACGGGAATCGGTCCCAGTACAGCTGAAAAAATTCTTGATTACAGAAATACTTCCGGAAAATTTAAGAAAATTGAAGACCTTAAAAATGTAAGTGGCATCGGAGAAAAAACTTTCGAAAAATTTAAGGATAAAATTTGCGTAAATTGACAACAATACCTACGAGGTGATCGTATGTATAATCAAAATATGTTTAGTAAAAAGAAAAATTTTTCTGTAAACAAACTCTTGTATGTCATGTTAGCCATTGTCATATTGGCTTTTGGATATTGGATGAGTCAAGATATGTATGGAGAATCCAGATTAAAACTTGAAGGTGATGTGGCCACGGAAGCCAAGCAACCTGTAAAAGAAAAGAAAACGGAAGATGGTTCTATCTTGGACAGCATCGTTTCCAAGGATTCTACCCACGACTCTATAGATAAAACAGAACCGCCCGGCATGACAGGCGAATCTGTAACACAAAAGAATGGCAACGTTCATCAAGAGGAAAAAACAGAAGAAATCATTGAAAGCAAGGCCTATTACTTGGTCAAAGAAGTAGAAGGTCTGGTCAAGATATTTTATTATAATACAGAAGGTCATGAAGAATTGATCAGAGCCACAGACATTGAATTTTCCTTACTTAGTGAAGCGGATCAAAAGCTGTTTTCACGTGGTATCCTTCGTTATACAAAAGACGAATTAAACCAACTTTTACAAGATTTTGAAAGTTAGTAAGGGGGATTTATGCAAAAAAATTTAGTAAAGAAAGTATCCTTTACCTGTTTGGCCCTTATCATCGTCTTATTCTTGGCCGGCGGCGGTCTATTATCTGCGGTACCTAATCAAGAAGTCACAATGGACGTTTTGCCGGAACGGGTTCTAGTTCCCGGCGGACATTCTATCGGCGTAAAAATGGATGTAAAAGGTGTTCTTGTCGTTGGATTGGAAGAGATTGAAGGGGTAGATGGCCAAATCATCAACCCTGGACTAAAAGCCGGTTTACAAATTGGAGACAGCATTTTAGAGGTCAATGGCGAAAAAGTGGATCATGCAGCCGCCGTACAAGATGCCATCAATAAAATTCACAATACCGCACAACTTAAAATAAAGCGAAAAGACCAACTGATTACAGTGGACATCTCACCTGTTTTATCTAAAATAGACGGAAAATATAAAATTGGCGTTTGGGTGAAAGATAAGACAGCCGGCATCGGAACCCTCACTTTCTACGATCCACAAGAAAAAATATTCGGTGCCTTGGGGCATGCCATTACAGACCCAGAAACGGGCACCGTTCTTCCCGTTGCCCAAGGTGAATTGCTGCGCTCCAAAGTGGAATCCGTAAAGCATGGAAAAGCAGGAAAACCGGGAGAAATTCGAGGGATTTTTTACGAGGCAGACGCGCCCTTAGGTGTATTGAAAAAAAATAGTCTCTATGGTATTTTCGGGCATAGTTTTACAGAAATCACCAACCCACTATATGAACAACCTCTCAGAATTGGTTCCCAAAATGAGGTTAAAAAGGGTAGTGCATACATTTTAACCACTTTAGAGGGAAATCATATTGAAAAATATGAAGTATCTATTGAAAAAATTCATTTGCAATCTACACCCAATACCAAAAGCATGGTGATCCAAGTAACAGACAAACGTCTGTTGGAAAAAAGCGGCGGTATTGTGCAAGGAATGAGCGGAAGTCCCATTATTCAAGACAATAAGATCATCGGTGCTGTCACACATGTGTTCGTTAATGACCCTGAAAAAGGGTATGGCGTCTTCATAGAATGGATGTTGCAAGAATATTCTGTCGAATGATGTAGCATTAAGATTTTATGTGACACAAACTGACTGATAATTTAGCTTGCAAATTATTTGTATTAATATAGAATGGAAATGTAAAAAAAAACATCTTTCTGTAGGCAATTGTAAAATCGCCACAGAAAACGAGGGGGGAACTTGATGAGTAACAAAATCAAAGTAGGTATTGCTGATGACAATAAAAATTTCTGCGATGTATTAAAAGATTTTTTTATCATGCAGGAAAACATCAGTGTGGTATTTACCGAGTACGACGGAATCAAAGCTGTGGAGGCCATCAAAAAAGAAGAACCGGATATTCTTATTTTAGATGTGATTATGCCCCACTTAGACGGACTAGGCGTGTTAGAAAAACTAGGGAATTTAAACTTGGAAAAGACGCCCAAAGTAGTGATGCTTTCTGCTGTTGGTCAAGAGTCAATTACACAAAAGGCCATTAGTCTTGGTGCCCAATATTATGTTGTAAAACCCTTTGACTTAGACGTTCTTATGTTACGAATTTTACAACTAGCAGGTCTTGAACAACCAAGAACCAAATCGCAAAACATCACAGACATTCATGCAGTCATTAAAAAAGAAGAAATGACGACGAATACGTTGGAAATGCAAATCACCGGTATGATACACGAGGTGGGGATTCCGGCTCACATAAAAGGGTATCAATATTTAAGAAATGCCATTACTTTGGTTGTAGAAGACATGGATTTATTGAGTGCAGTTACAAAGGAGCTGTATCCTGCCATTGCAAAACTAAACAATACAACACCCAGCAGAGTGGAACGCGCTATCAGACATGCCATTGAAGTCGCTTGGAACCGAGGAAAAGTTGAAACTTTAAACAGTTTATTCGGTTATACGGTACATAATGACAAAGGCAAACCCACAAACAGCGAATTTATCGCAATTGTAGCCGATAAATTAAGACTTGAAAGAAAAGCTAGCTAATTGTAGAAAAAGGTATTATAGTTAAGATTATAAAGTATTTTAAGTTAAATAAAGAGAATGAAAGAATTGGTTAAAGAAGAAACATGAAAGAAAAGATCAAAAGAATTAATGAACTGTCAAAAAAATCGAAAACGTGCTCTTTAACACCAGAAGAGTTACAAGAGCAAAAACAATTGAGAGAAGAATATTTGGCCAACTTTAGAGCTAATTTTAAGGCGCATCTGGAAAGCATAAAGTTTGCAGATGATGAAAATGTCGAAAAAAACTGAAAAAATATTCTTACAAAATCAATAAGAACAGCGTGAAAATACAAATTTCTCGCTGTTCTTATTCTATAATGGAATCAATATCACAGAGGGGATACTGGGGTGTTGAAAAGATCATTCAAAGAAAACATGAAAAGAGGGGATTAGAATGAGCAAACATTATAGGCTGGTTATGATACCGGCGATTTTACTGATTATTTTCGGCGTTTTTTCCGGATTTAGCAATTCATCGGAAGAAGAAACGGTGGAAGGTTTGATCAGAGAACGGACAAGTATTTTACAGCAAACTTATTTTGGGAAGATGACAAAGGAGCAGGCTGAAACAAGGCTGCAAGAGATTGAAATTTACCCGTTGTATAACAAAGATATCTACCAATTTGATCAATTTAAAAACACTGAAATTGATCGGGTCAGAGGCATGAAGATTAAAGAAATTTGGGAAAATACAAACCTATATGATTACAAAGCATTTAAATGCAAAATTCAATGGGAAATGAGGGGTGTAGAAGGGAACTATACTACTTTGGGGCTCTATCATTTGGTTTTAAAAAAGGATAGAGGCATTTATAAGCTGTCTGAATTTGAATTAAAGAAGTAAATTTACTTATTTCCTGTAGGAATTTCAAAATAGTTGTTTATCTTTTAAAAAAAATTGGTATAATGGTAAGGTACAATTAAATTATTGAAATTATAAGGAGATAATCCATGAGACAAGTTTATTTAGATTACTCTGCTACTACGCCGGTTAAAAAGCAAGTTTTAGATGAAATGATACCTTATTTTTCTGAAAAATTCGGAAATCCTTCTAGCTTGTATGAAGTTGGTGCTAGTATTAAAGCAGATATAAATATAGCCAGAGAACGAGTCGCCCAATTAATTCATGCACGGCCGGAAGAAATCTATTTCACAAGTTGCGGAACAGAAGCCGATAACTGGGCACTCATCAGCACAGCAAGAAAATTAAAAAGCAAAGGCAACCATATCATAACCAGTAAAATAGAACATCATGCAATCTTGCATTCTTGTGAATTTCTGGCAAAAGAAGGGTTTGAAATTACGTACTTAGATGTGGATCAAAATGGTTTTGTTCGCCTTGACCAACTGGAAAAAGCTATTAAAACAGAAACCATCCTCATCAGCATTATGTTTGCAAACAATGAAATCGGCACCATTCAACCCATTGAAGAAATTGGAAAAATCGCAAAAAAGAACAACGTTCTTTTTCATACGGATGCCGTACAAGCCTTGGGAAATGTAAAAATCCATGTGAAAGAACTGGGTGTTGATATGCTATCTATGTCTGCCCATAAAATTTATGGCCCCAAGGGGGTAGGCGCACTATATATCAGAAAAGGATTGATTCTCCCAAACTTTATGAACGGCGGCGCACAGGAAAATAAACGTCGGGCAGGGACAGAGAACACGGCAGGTGTCGTAGGTTTTGGTAAAGCGGCGCAACTTTCCCTTGAAAATTTGGAACATCATATTCAAAGGATTACAGAACTGCGGAATTATTTTATCCAAGAAGTGATGAAAAAAATACCTTATGTGTATTTAAACGGGGATCAAGAGAAACGACTGCCGGGTAATTCAAACTTGACTTTTGAATACATTGAAGGGGAAGCTATGCTTTTGTATTTAGATATGCATGGTATATCCGTTTCAACAGGCTCGGCGTGCTCTTCGGCCTCATTAGTACCTTCCCATGTACTGGACGCCATTGGCATTCCCATAGAGAGAATACACGGTTCATTACGCTTTACAATTGGTGATTTTACAACAAAAGAAGATATAGATTATACTGTGGAAGTATTGGTTTCTGTCGTAGAACGATTAAGAGCCATGTCACCAGTATCAAAAGAGAAAGGTTGGTAGATTTTAAATGGCAATATATAACGACAAAGTAATGGATCATTTTATGCATCCGCATAATGTAGGAGAATTGGAAAATCCTGATGGAACAGGCACTTATGGCAGTCCCGTATGTGGAGATATGATGCAAATTACCATTCAAGTAGAAGATGAAAAAATTACAGATGCAAAATTTAAGACTTTCGGATGTGGGTCTGCTATTGCGTCTTCCAGTGTAGCAACAGATATGATTATTGGAAAAACCATCGATGAAGCCCTTGCTTTATCAAACAATGATTTCATAGAAGAATTGGGTGGTTTACCGGCCATTAAAGTACATTGCTCTGTTTTGGCCGACCACGCCATTAAGTCTGCTGTTTATGATTATGCACAAAAATCAGGAAAGACTTATGCAGGATTGGAAGGGTTTGACCCCAATGCAGATGAAGACGATCATGATCATGGATGTGATGTAGAGGAATCATAGATGGAAAAGAGACTTGAAAAAAACAAAAAAGTTTTATTAGGTTTAAGCGGCGGTGTGGATAGCACGGCCGCTGCTTTGTTGTTGCAAAATAGCGGGTACCAAGTGACCGGCATGTTTTTTGACGTTTTGGGGAACCAAGAAACAGAAAGACAAAAAGCAGCACATACAGCAAAGGAATTGGGCATCGACTTTATTTATCGAAATGTTTCTCAGGAATTTGCACAAACGGTCATTGGTTATTTTTGCAGGTCTTATTACAGAGGAGAAACACCCAATCCATGTGTAAAATGCAACCCAACCATTAAATTTATGACCATGGCAGAAGAAGCACAACGCATAGGTGCCTATTACTTGGCTACAGGGCATTATGCACAGGTAGCATTCAGCGAAGATACCCATCATTACTTTATAAAAAAAGCGGAAAGCAAGAAAAAGGATCAATCCTATATGCTGTATGCCTTGGGACAGGATATTTTAAGCCGCTTGCTTTTGCCTCTGGGCACAAAACAAGATAAAGAAGAAGTGCGTAGCTTTTTAAGGAAAAAAGGCTTGAGCAATGCAGAATTAAAAGACAGTCAGGAGATCTGTTTTATTAAAGACGGAAACTATGTGGAATTTATCAAAGATTGGAATTTAAAAAATCCCAATGGAAACCCTTATGCCAAAAACAGTGAACCGGGTAAATTTGTAGATAAGAATGGCACCGTATTAGGGATACATCAGGGCATTGTAAACTATACCATCGGCCAAAGAAAAGGCTTAGGCATTACTTTTGGGAAACCCGTGTTTGTCACTCATATGAATCCAGATGCCAACACAGTCACTTTAGGCGACCAAGAGGAACTCTTTTCTAAAGACGTGGTGTCAACAGACCATTTGTTTGTTGAGGACCTGTCAAATTATAAGGGCAAAGTGATTACGGCCAAGATTCGATATGCATCAATACCGGCAGAGGCCACCATTGAAGTAGGATTGGATGGTAAATTGATCACTCATTTTAAAGAACCCCAAAGAGCTGCAACACCGGGACAATCCATCGTCTTTTACGACGGCGATCTCTTAATCGGGGGCGGTGTTATTCTGTAGGTAAAAAACAAAAGAACAAAGACCTTTGGCGCCTTTGTTCTTTTGCAAATAGAAGCGCCTGTTTACAGCATAATAATCGCTCTCACCGGGCATTTTGGCGCACAATAACCGCAGGTGAGACAAATGCTGTGATCAACTTTGGCAATGCCTTGTTCTGTCATAAAAATAGCCTTGTTTGGACAGCGTTCCACACAAGCACCACAACCCTCGCAATCACCGGAATCAATGGTGATTTTTTTCTTTGAAATATCCGGTATATAACTTCTGTCTATGGTGCCATTTTCATATTCTACAATACGATCAATTTCTTCTTTATAGCCAAATCCAATCATGGTGGACGTAATGCCCTCTAGTCCAAATACATAATCTAAAGCTTCCAAATAATGCCCTGTTAAATTGCCGCCACCGAAGGCTTTCATGGCAAAGACACCGATTCCCTTATGGGCGGCAGTTTGAATAGCGGCAGCCATTTCTTCCTTTGTACCGAAAGTTCCGCCTTTCCTGATTCCTAAACTTTTAAAGTTAATGAGCGGAAATAGGACATCCAATCCGTCTATATGAGACGCTTGTTCTGCAACATCCACATGATGGGTGGACAAACCGATGGCGGTTACAATTCCCTTGGCTTTAGCATCCTGCAAACATGCCCAAGCACCTGCTCTGTCCGACAAATCCATGCCGTGACGCACTTCATGCATTAGAAAAATATCAATCACATCTCTGTCCAATTCTCTTCGAGCTTCTTCAATTGCAAATTCCATTTGAGAATAGGAACAATCTAAGCATTTAGATGCGATGACGGGGTTAAAATTCGTGCCTTTCAGGGCGGTCTTTATATACGAATAGGTTTCATAATATTGCGCAGTATCCAGAAAATTGATTCCCTGTTCCAGTCCGTAGCGCAAAACATCAGCCCCTTTTTCAATGGATAAGTTTAACTGGGTATTCCCAACTGTTAGCACACCAAATCCAATTTTTGTCACTTCTAGCCCTGTATTTCCCAATTTATATTTTTTCATGTTGTTTCCTCTGTTCCTCTCTTTTGACATACGCCCTTATGGCAGCGCCCAACTGTTGATA
>JAVVUJ010000034.1:0-17247 GCA_036653195.1 Anaerovorax sp.
CCTATAAAAAAATGTGCTTGTCAGCAAATTTCTTAAAATTATAACATAATTTTAAGAAATTTTGCTTTTTGATCAGTAAGGCATACAAATAATGGGAAAAAATGCTTGACATATATATATATAAATGTAATAATAAGTAAATCGTATGATGCAGTGTGAAGGTGATATAGAGAGGGATCGTTGTGAATGTTGAGAGAATTTTATTGAGGGAAGAGGAAAAGGAACAAGAACATGTAGTTGGGCACAGAGAGAAGCTTAAAATTGGGATTATCGGCATTTCAAGTGGAGCCGGAGCCAGTTTTATGGCCATGTCTTTAGCAAAAGCATTGTCAAAGATGAAAAAAGGTGGGGTTGCTGTGGTGGAACTGGGAGATGCCAGCATTTATGACTCTATGGGAATGGACAAGCGTTTTGCAGGAAGGACTTTTTTTTCATTCTACAATGCTGTGAATAAAGGGGAGTCTATACGTGGGAAAACCAACATGGATGAAGGCATTAATTGGATTTTAAGAGTGCCTCATGAAACGGATATTGCCTATAACCTTGCGTATAAACTTCGATTAATTGATAATGCAGTAGGAGATTTTATTTTGTGTGATTTTTCGGGCGAACCCATTCCGGTGTCAGGAGAATCGGAGGAAGAGGGGGGGAATTGGAAAAGTACAAAATTACTTTTAGAAGATATGGACCATTTAATTATTATTGTAGATCCCATGCCTTCCAAAATGATGAAAGGCTACAAAATCCTAGTAAAGCTACGATCTCACGAAATCCAATTGCCTGTTACCTATGTTATCAATAAATACAATGGGGGCGTGAACAAGAAAGAGATGACAGAATTCCTGAGAATTCGAAGATTTATGCCTATACCCCATGTGGATCCGGAAGACGTTTATCAGGCAGAATACAATTGCAAATCGCCTTATAGTATTGAAAGTGCACAAAAGAAGTTGGCAGAACCTATTGAAAAATTAATTTCAATCATTGATGAAAAATTGTAATGAACTTGTAATAGGGTTTTCCTTTCACTGACTGAGGATTTATAGTATAATGTTTGCTAGTATTGAAATAAATTGTAATATAATGTAGAGCTTTGTTGAGTACGGACGATTGCAATAGCAGGAACTGAGAAAGGTCATGTATGAACAATGATAATATTTGATAATGTCACCAAAACATATGGAACAAATGTGGGAATTGAAAATGTCACCATAAAGATTAATAAAGGCGATTTCGTTTTTTTAGTGGGACCCAGTGGAGCAGGAAAATCAACCTTTATTAAACTTATTCTAAAGGAATTAGATGTGGATGAAGGTAGCATTAAGGTCAATCAACTTGAAATTACCGATTTACCAAATCGAAAAATTCCAAAATTAAGAAGAAGCATAGGCATTGTGTTTCAGGATTTTCGGTTGTTGCCCAAGAAGACGGTTTTTGAAAATGTGGCCTTTGCCATGGAAATTATACATACCACAAGAAGAACCGTCAGAAGACAAGTGCCTCAGGTATTGAGCCTTGTGGGTATCAGTTCGAAAGCAAAACAATATCCCCATGAACTTTCAGCAGGAGAACAACAACGTGTTGCCATTGCAAGAGCCATTGTCAACAACCCTACCGTTCTTATTGCGGACGAGCCTACTGGGAATTTGGATCCGGATACGGCATGGGAAATCATGAGACTTCTAGAACAAATCAATGTGCGTGGAACGACCATTGTGATGGTAACCCATGCAAAAGACATTGTAGATAAAATGGGTAAACGCGTCATTGCTATTGATAAGGGCAGGATTGTGAGAGATGATGTAGGTGGTGTATACGGATCAGACGATTCTGAAAATCATCAAGGAATGTATGCGAATGGGGGTGTGTTGGATTACCATGCTAGGTAGTATTGGATATGCCTTGAAGCAGGCATTTAAGCAAGTTATCAGAAACAGATCCATGACTGTGGCATCCACATTTTCTATTACAGCCATGTTGTTGATTTTAGGATTGTTTTTTATACTCTTGGTAAATTTAAATATGGTTACCGAAAGTGCTAAAAGTGAATTTGACACCATACAGGTCTATTTATTAAATGAAACGGATGTTACAGCCGCTGAGAATATGATTGTGGATTTAGAGGGTATGAATGAAGTGGAATCTGCCAGCTATTTGACAAGAGAACAGGCCATTGAAAATTGGAAAGTTGAATGGGGTGATAATGCCTATCTATTGGATTCCTTAAACAATAATCCGTTGCCAAATTCCATTGTGGTGAAAGTGTCACAGATTGAAAAGGCAGATACCGTAGTTGAAAAAATCAAAACCTTTTCAGGAATTGAATCTGTAAAATATGCAAAAGATGCCGTGGGAAAACTGATGAAGATTACAGGTTTTATTCAGATGGGCGCTTTGATTATTATCGTGTTCTTAGTTATTATTTCGGTAGTGGTCGTATCAAATACGGTGAAACTTACGGTTTTAGCCAGAGAACGGGAAATCGGCATTATGAAATATGTGGGTGCGACAAACTGGTTTATACGAGGGCCTTTTCTAGTGGAAGGTATGGTTATCGGCTTATTTGCTGCATTGATTTCATCGGCCATTGTCAGTTTGATTTATTATAAAATTTCAGAATTAATCGGGCAAAGCCTTTTTGTCATGTTGTCAACGCCCATGGTCACGCCGTCTTTCTTGGTGTTTAATTTAGTTTGGATCTTTGTGGCATTGGGTGTGAGTATTGGTGCTTGTGGAAGTATCATATCTATGAGAAGGTTTTTAGATACATAAGAAAAGAGAGGAAAATATGAATAAAAGAATGACCCTATACATCCTTGTGTTTTTGTTGTTGGCGTCTACCTTTTCCATAGGTATCGTTTATGCCACCAGTTCTCAAGAACAGCTTCAACAGGTTCAGCAAGATAAAAAACAGGCGCAGAAAGAGTTGGCCGCGGGAAAAGCGAAAGAAAGGGAATTGGGCGCAAAGATCAATAGCATTGAGGGACAGATCAAGTCCACGCAAAATGAACTTGCAAATTTACAAGGCAGTATCAGCAAGACGGAAGTCAGTATTGCAGAGACAAAAGCCAATCTTCAAAAAGTGGAAGCTGAAATGGCCGTACAAAACCAAAACTTAAATGGCAGATTGCGTGTTATGTATAAAAATGGGAACACTAGTTTCTTGGAAATCTTACTGGGATCTGACAGCATTACCTCTTTTATGACCAATATGGATATGGTGCAGAGAATTTTAAATAATGACGTGGCCTTATTGAAGACCATTGAAGAACAGCATAAAAAAATAGATAATCAAAAAAAACAATTGGAAGCCATGCAGGCGAAACTCATTGCAGATAAAGAAGCAGAAGCGGCCAAGCAAGGCGCACTTTTAGGTAGCAGAAACGAAGTTGCTACGTTGAAATCCAGCGTTGCAGCAGATAATGCGACTATTTCAAAAAACCTAGCAGCTTTAGAGGCCGCAGGAAATAAGTTGATTTCTGAAATACAAGCATTACAAAGCAATAGCAAGAATCCGGTTTATTTGGGGAGCGGAAAATTGGGTTGGCCCGTATCAGGTAGGGTAACCTCAGAATTCACCAGTAGAATCAGCCCCATCACAGGAAAAGCAGAACGTCATTTAGGCCTAGATATTGGGGTACCGTCAGGAACCCCTGTGGCTGCGGCAGAGGCCGGAACAGTGATCAAAGCAGGGTGGAACAACAGCTATGGATATATGGTGATTATCGACCATGGTGGTGGCGTTGCTACCTTGTATGCACACAATAGCAGATTGGCTGTCTCGTCGGGCGCACAGGTTTCAAGAGGTCAGACCATTTCTTATGCGGGCAGTACGGGCGATAGTACCGGCCCCCATGTACATTTTGAAGTCAGAGTCAATGGTCAATATCAAAATCCCAGAGGTTGGCTGTAGAAAGTTAGGATAAATTAAAATATGGAGCAACGGCATCCTATCATTTTAGAATTATTGAAAAAGAGAGGTATTCAGTCTGAGGCTGAGATGCTTGAATTTTTTTCGGAAAAACCAAAACAAACATATGATCCATTCCTTTTGCATAACATGGCAGAGGGAGTGGATTTAATACTATCTACAATTAAGTGTAAAGAAAAAATTTGTATCTATGGAGATTATGATGCAGACGGTGTAACGTCTACCGGTCTTTTATTGCAGTTTTTGAAAAATTTAACAGAAGAGGTAAGCTACTATATTCCTTCCAGATTTGATGAAGGATATGGCATGAATAAAGGTGCTTTGGACACGATAAAGGGTAGAGGAACTTCTTTGGTTATTACAGTAGACTGTGGTAGTGTATCCTATGATGAGGTAGAGTACGGGAAGTCCATTGGATTAAAAATCATTGTAACCGATCATCATAACATTAGCGATCAACCTGCAAACTGCATTTTAATCAATCCAAAACAGGCCCATTGTACCTATCCGTTTAAACAATTATCCGGGTGTGGCGTGGCCTTTAAACTGGCGCAGGCGTTGCAAAGAAGTACGAATATGCCAAAGGGAAGGTTGTCAGAATTGTTGGATTTAGTGGCCATCGCAACCATCGGAGATATCGTTCCTTTAGTAGGAGAAAACAGAACACTTGTCAAGTATGGCATGGGCGCATTAAAAAAAGGAAAGCGAAAAGGGTTGGCACAGCTCATTAAAAAAATAGGGTTGGAACAGGAAAAAATAACTTCGGAAAATATCGCTTATGCGGTGGTACCCCATTTAAATGCTGCGGGGCGAATGCTAGATGCCAAGATTGGTGTAGAATTGCTCACCTGTCAAGATGATGAAAGCATAAGGAAGAATGTGAGTTTGCTTATTTCCAGCAATGAGGAACGAAAGGCCGTTCAGGAAAAAACCTTTCAACGTTGTTTGGAAATTGTCAGAAAAAACCACGAAGAAGATTTATTTTTAGTTGTGTATGCCCAAGATGCCCATGAGGGAATTGCCGGCATTGTAGCCGGAAAGTTGAAAGACGAATATGGTCGACCTGCCATGGTTGTGACACCCATTCAAGATCAGAGAGACGAGGATTCGCAACAGGAATCCTATGTAAAAGGTACGGGAAGAAGTATCGAATCTATTGATTTGTATAGATTGTTGAAAGGTCATGAAGAACTCTTTGAAAGATTCGGCGGACATGCAGGTGCGTGTGGATTTTCTATGAAGTCCTCTAATTTGGAAAAGTTAAGAATGGGCTTAAAAGAGGATATGGAATCCATGTTAAACGAAGATGAAAATTTACTGGTTTATGAAGAAAAGTATGAGAGCGTACTCAATTTAGAGACGGTAAACCTTGATTTTGTCAGACAGATACAGGAGATGGAGCCTTTTGGATATCAGAATGAAAAACCTGCTTTTAAATTTCAGCAGGTGTTGCTATCCAAGGTGAACTTTATGGGTAGTGAAAATCAACATATGAGATTTGTAGCTTCCGGTGCCATGAAAAAAGAACTTTCCTGTATTTTATTTAATGGAGCAAAAGACTATGAAAACCGGTGGGGAGAGAAGGAAAGCGTGACGATTATTGGATATCCGGAAATCAATGTTTGGAGAAATAAAGCCTCGGTGCAGTTAAGAGTAACCAGTGTAAGAAAGGACTGAAATTCATGTTAATGCTAAAAAAAAGAAATTTTATATTGGTCATTATCCTTGCAATTTTAATAGGTATGGGTACCTCTGCAGTGGGTTTTTATTTTGTGGGTTTGGTGCAGGAAAGAACAACCATGGAAATTTCAAAAGCAGCGTATGAACAATATCAAAGGATGAACCAGAGATATGGTAAGGTTGATCAATTGTGGAATTACGTAAATGAAAAATACTATATTCCCGTGGATCAAGAAAAATTAAAAGAAGGGATTTATAAAGGCTTGTTTTGGGGGATCGGAGACCCCTATTCTTCGTATCTGACACCGGAAGAATATGAGAAAATGATGATTTCCACTACAGGAGAATATTCCGGTGTGGGTGTTACCATAGCTGCAGATCCAAGTGGATATATTACAGTGGTGTCTACCATGCCGGGCAGTCCGGCGGAAAAGGCGGGCGTGAAGTTTAAAGATTTAATTGTTGCCATTGACGGTAAAAAATATGATAACACCACATTGGATGAAGCCGCCACTGCATTGCGCGGGCCTTCAGGATCTCAGGTAAAGGTTATTTTGCTCAGAGACGAAAAGAGGAAAGAAGTGACCATTACAAGAGGAAAAATTGTTGTGGACACTGTAGAAGCAAAGACTTTAGATGGAAATGTGGGGTATATAAAAATTTCTGCTTTTGAAGAAAATACAGCAAAAGAGTTTGAAAATGAATTGCGGAATTTTGAAGTTCACAAGGTAGAGGGACTGGTCATTGACTTACGATACAACGGAGGAGGATTGGTGGACGTAGGCATAGAAATTGCGGATATGCTTCTCCCGGCAGGACTGGTTGCCTATACAGAGGATCGACAAGGGAACAAATCCACTTACAAATCCAAGGAGGGGGAAACAAACCTTCCTTATGTGTTATTGGTAAATGGCGGAACGGCCAGTACGTCGGAAATTTTAGCGGCAGCCGTTAAAGATCATAAAACTGCTCAATTGGTAGGAACCACAACTTTTGGAAAAGGCATTATACAGAGTGTAGAAAAACAAAAGGATGGATCTGCCTTGAAGCTGACGGTTATGCAATATTTCTCACCCAATGGAAATGTCATCCATGGCGTTGGCATTGAGCCGGACATTGTGGTAAAAGAATTAAAGGTGAAAGAAGGGCAAGATCCAAATGAATTACAGGATATCCAATTAGAAAAAGCCCTTGAAGTGTTAAAGAAAAAATAAGGGATTTATTTAGAGAGAAGGAAGCTGTAAGAGTTTCAGGTAGGCATTGAGCCCGATTTCTAAGATATCCTCATCAAAGTCGAAGCATTCACTGTGTAAAGGAGCCGTATGACCGGTGCCTAAAAACAAGAACAAACCGGGAATACGTTCCAAGTAAAAAGAAAAATCTTCGGCTTGCATATAAGGTGTTTCTATGGTCTGAAAGGCAAAAGATCTGCTGAGCAAATCCCGTGCTTCTTCAAAAACTTGCGGATCGTTTCGCACAGGTGGAAAACCTGCATTGTATTTAATTTCGACGGTGCAGCCATAGTTCCTTTCATAGGTAGCAGCGATTTCCTGAAGACGCATGAGCATAAAGTCAAATACTTTCATATCAAAACAGCGCATGGTTCCATAAAAAATGGTTTGATTGGAAATTACATTTCTGATAGTGCCGCTTTCGGCTTTTCCAAATTTTAGAACACGATATTCTTTTTCGGAAATTTCGCTGCGCGCCATGTGATAGGCTTCACAAATGAATTGGCAACCGATATAGAGGGAATCCACACCTTGATGGGCACTGGCGCAATGTGCGCTTTTTCCCTTAATGATGATGTCCATTTCCGTGGTCTTAGCCATCATGGGACCCGCCTTTGAAGCCAGGACGCCTTTTTCTATGCCTGGCCATAGGTGAATGCCGTAAATTTTCGTCACCTGATATTGGGTTAGGATCCCTGAGTTGCAAATACGCTCCGCACCACCGCCCCCTTCCTCCGCAGGCTGAAAGAGTAAAAATACGTTTTGATGCAGGATATCCAACTGTGCGTCAATTACCTCTGCTAAGGCTAAAAGCATGGCCATATGACCATCGTGACCACAGCTGTGCATGTAACCTTCATGGGTGGAAGCAAAAGGCAAGCCCGTTTTTTCAAGGGTGGGCAGTCCATCCAGATCACATCGAAAAGCGATGGTTTCCGTTGGAATTCCTTTTTTTGATGGATTGCATTGGAAGAATGCGCAGATTGCCATGGGGAAAGGCTGGATGATTTCACAGGAATATTTTTTTAAAATATCCAAAATATAAGCGTTTGTTTTTATTTCTTTAAAGCCCATTTCCGGAATTTGATGTAACGCTCTTCGATGTTTTTTTAAAATGTTTTTCAATTTATAATAACCTTTCTGTTTTAAAAACGGGTATGTAACGTATAAAGAAGTATGTTTTCATCAATAGTGTAGCATAAAAATAAAAATAAAAAAAGGTTCTTAAAGAATTTTGTAAAAGCACTTGCTTTTTGTGGATTTCTTTAGTAAGATAGATACATTAATGTTGATAGAGGCGCGAAGTAGAAGACGATACAGGGAACTGGCAAGTGATGATTTGTATTTGAGGTAATCTTCGCCGAATTTCATTCTTAGGCATAAGTGTGAGGTGGGTTTATGGCGAATAGTCATAAGACTGTCTACGGAAGTAGGTGTGCTATCCTTAATGACCATAATTTGGAGAACATCAGGTTGAAGATTATTTGAGTCAGTAAGGTATGCTTGCTGGCTCTTTTTTAGTATGTAGAAGATATCAAATTGAATCACAAGTAAAAAGACTAGGAGGAAACAATGAATGTAGTTCAAAAATATGGTGGCACCTGTTTGGATACCCTTGAAAAAGTAAAAGCAGTGGCCCAGTATATTGCATCCATCAAAAAAGAGGATGACAATATGGTAGTTGTAGCCAGTGCCATGGGCTCATCTACCAAAGAATTGGTAGATATGGCAAAGAAGATGGGAAAGACAATTCCCAAACGGGAGTTAGAAGCACTGCTCTCTACAGGTGAGCAAAGAACGGTTGCACTTTTGGCCATTGCTTTGCAAAACTTAGGTGTTGATGCGGTTTCTATGACTGATTTTCAATCGGGCTTTGTAGACACAGAACATACTGTGGCAGCCAATGTTAAAGAAATCAACACGGAATCCACAGAAAAATTTTTAAGTGAAGGCAAAATCGTGGTTATGGCAGGATTCCAAGGCATAGGAGAAAATTATACAGTAGACGCTTTGGGCAGAGGTGGCTCGGATACGACAGCTGTTGCCATTGCCGCACAGTTTGATTGGCCTTGCGAAATTTATACTGATACAGTGGATGCTATGTACACAGCAGATCCAAAGGTGTATTCCAAGGCAAGAAAGCTAGATGCCATTACCTATGAAGAAATGATGGAATTGTCTTCTTTGGGAAACGAAATTTTAGAGACCAGAAGTATTGAGTTGGCAAAAAAATATAGCGTAGATTTATTTATAGGCAAAGCATTGGAAACCGATAAGAGAAAGGGAACAAAGATTATGAATGAGACTATTTTAGTAGAAGATATGCCTATTACAGGGATTACCATGTCTGATAATTGTACCATCTATTCTATGAGAAATATGGAAAATGATGGAGTCGCTGTAGCCGATTTATTCTGCTTGCTTGCAGAGTCTAATATAAATGTGGATATGATATCCAAGCAAATTGACGGAAATGGAAAATGCACCGTATCCTTTAGCTGTACAGAAGAACAAGCAAAAGATTTAGATGCCGCTATTGCCTCAAATCAAAAGTTAGGTCGTATTGAGATTGGAAAACAAAGAAATCTTTCTATTCTTTCGTTGGTGGGTGTAGGGATGGCTACTTGTGCAGGTGTCGCCAGCAAGGTGTTTTCAATTCTTGCAAAGGAAGGCATTCCGTACTATCAGATTACCACATCGGAAATTACGATTTCTGTTACTGTGGATCAGGATAAAAAAATGAAAGCTGTTATCGCATTATGTGAATCATTTGGGTTATAGCTTTGTATAAAGAAATGGAGAAAAAGTATGATTAAGGGATCGATGGTAGCGCTGATTACACCTTTTAAGGAGGATGGAAGCGTTAATTATGAAAGATTGGCAGAATTAATTGAATGGCATATTGAAGAGAAAACAGATGGCATATTGGTTTTGGGAACGACGGCTGAAACGCCGGCCTTGACGGTAACAGAGAAAGATCTGATTGCAGAGATTTCCATAAAAACGGGCAAGGGAAGAGTACCCATTATTGTAGGCAGTGGATCAAACAACAGTCTGGTAGCGAAAGAACAGAGTATTAAATATCAAAATATGGGCGCGGATGCATTGCTTGTCATTACACCTTATTACAATAAAACAAATAAAGCAGGGATGCTTCATCACTTTAATGAAGTGGCAAATGCAGTGGATATTCCCATCTACCTTTACAATGTACCGGGCAGAACCGGATGTTCCATCAGCTATGAGGCATTGGCTGAGCTGAGCCAGCACAAACGAATTGTAGGAATCAAGGAAGCCAGCGGAGATATTTCTTATGTAGCGAAGATTTCCAGATTGATCAATGAAAATTTCAATGTATATTCGGGAAATGATGATATGGCTATACCCCTTATGTCTCTTGGTGGTGCCGGTGTTATTTCTGTTTTAGCCAACATCTTGCCACGAGAAACCCACGATATGGCCATGGCGTACTTAAATGGAGATCTGGAAAAAGCAAGAAAAATGCAATTGTATTATTTGGATTTTATCAATGCATTGTTTATTGAAACAAATCCTATTCCTATTAAAGAAGCCATGAATTTGGCAGGACTTAATGTAGGACAGTATCGTTTGCCCTTATGTGGTATGGAAGACAGCACAAAGTCAAAACTAAAAGAGGCAATGGAAAAAATCCATTTAATTTAGTAAATGGAGAAAGTAAAGTCAGTTCCGTACTAAATGGACAAAAGAAAAAATAAAATAGGAATAAAATTCAAATGAAATGGGGTATGAAAATGAGTACAGTTACAAATGTTGCGCTGATGGGATTTGGCAAAATGGGCAATTGGGTAAAACGGGTCATAGATGAAAGTGCAGAGTTAAAGTTTGTGGGCGCTGTAGGTCCGGAAGAAGGCGCAGTTGAAAAATTAGAGGATATTCAGAATCCAATTGACGCTGTTGTTGATTTTAGTCATCCCAGTAATTTGCCGGCAGTTTGCGCATATTGCTTGGCACATAAGACGCCTCTGGTTCTTGCAACTACAGGCTATTCGGAAGAGGATGTGAAGAAAATTTATCAATTGGGAGAAAGCATTCCCATCGTTTATACGGCGAATTTTTCCTTGGGTGTTACGGTGCTCAACAGGGTGTTGAGGGAAATTGCCCCCATTTTAAAAGATACTTTCGATATGGAATTAATAGAAAAGCACCACAATAGGAAGTTAGACTCACCTAGTGGCACGGCAAAGATGCTCTTAAATTCCATTAATCCGGAGGGTGAGTTCGCTTACGTGAATGGAAGAGAAGGCAGCCGAAAGAGAGAAAAAGAAATTGGCGTACATGCAGTTCGCGGCGGAACCATTGCAGGAGAACACACCGTATTATTTGCAGGCCAAGATGAAGTGTTGGAGTTTACACACGTTGCAAATTCAAGAAAAATATTTGCCCAAGGTGCTGTAAAAGCTGTGAAATTTATAACAGATAAGAAACCGGGTGTATATCAAATGGAAGAGGTTTTATTTGGTGTCAAAGAAGTTTAAAGGATAGGATAAAAAGTAAAACAGTGGCTATAAAAATTGACATGGATTTGTTTTCGGCTTTGTCCCATAGGTCTCTTAAAACTACATTGTAGCATTTCAGAGATTGTCAGGGGGGAAATCCATAACAGTCCATGTCAATTTTAGTTTGTGGTATAGATGATCCATCTACACCACTATTTTTTTATTTTTTCTCTCTTCCGGCACCCGTAATCTGTCTGAACAGAATTCTGATTTCATGAAACCAAAGAGGTGTGGTGGATATGAATGTAAGAAATAACCATTCTGTGAAAGCAAGTTGGACTGTGCCAAATATGATCTCTAAAAAAGTAATTTCGGTTACAGCAATTTGTAGACCAAATCCTACTGCGAAGGCAAGCAACATCATTTTATTATCAAAGTGATTGTATCTAAAGATGGATTTGTTAATATTTCTCATGCCCATGGCGTTAAATAGTTGAGAAATCGCCAGTACCGTAAAGGCAAAGGTTTGAGATTTCATCATAATGGTAGGTTCCAGTAAGGCTGCCTTTATGTTTTCCAAGGAGAGGGCAACACCTGCATCCATTAGCGTCAACGCCGGTGTCAGCAAAAATGCGAATAAGGTGGTGGCACCGATTACACAGCCCAGCATAAGGGTTAAGGCGATGCCGCCTCCGGCAAATAAACTTTCTTTGGGGTTTCTGGGCCGTTGCCTCATAATGTCAGGATCACCTGAATCTACGCCTAGTGCCAATCCGGGAAGAGAATCTGTAATCAGATTCACCCATAAAATATGAATGGCTTTCAGGGGCGTTGCAAACCCGGCAACGATGGCAACAAACATGGTGATGATTTCTCCTAAGTTTGAGGAAAGTAAAAATACCACGGATTTTTTAATATTGTTGTAAATATTTCGGCCTTCTTCAATGGCTTTTTCTATGGTGGCGAAGTTATCATCGGTTAAAACCATGTCGGCGGCACCTTTGGCAACATCTGTGCCCGTAATGCCCATGGCAACGCCGATATCCGCAGTTTTTAAAGAAGGCGCATCGTTTACGCCATCTCCTGTCATAGAAACGATGTGGCCGTGTGATTTAAAAGCCTTGACAATGGACACTTTGTTTTCAGGGGAGACTCTGGCAAATACACGAAGGTGGGGGACGGCTGCATTTAATTGTTCCTGTGACATGGTGTTTAGTTCGTCGCCGGAAATACATTGATTTTCAGAGTCGGCAATGCCTAATTCTTTTGCAATGGCAAAGGCCGTATCACGATGGTCTCCTGTAATCATAATGGTGGTAATTTCTGCACCTTTAAATATGGCCACGGCGTCTTTGGCTTCCGGTCTTGGCGGATCGATCATGCCCACCAGTCCTACAAAGGTCAAACCTCTTTCGTCGGCGGAATCGTCGTCTATTTCAAAAGCCAAGGCCAGTACGCGGAGGGCATCAGAAGACATTTCTTTGGAGGCTTCCATAAACCTAGCCACATCTTCTGTGGTAATGGGTCGTACATGGTTGTCCTCTATAATGGAAATGCAATTTTTTAAAATCTGGTCAATAGCCCCCTTTGTATAAGCAAAAATTTTCTCCCCTTGGTGGTGATGAACGGTGGTCATCATTTTTCGTTCCGAATCAAAGGCCTGCTCATTTACACGGGGATTGATGTTTTCCAGTTGATTTTTCGTAACGCCAAATTTCAATCCCAAATCTAAAAGAGCCAGTTCCGTAGGATCACCTAATCGGTTTTCTCCGTCTATGGTCTTCATAATTCATGTTCTTCAGTTCTTTTAATTGGTTATTTACAAAGACCTTTGTAACGGTCATTTTATTTTGTGTAAGGGTTCCTGTTTTATCTGAGCAAACCACGCTGACTGCGCCCAAAGTTTCTACAGCAGGTAGCTTTCTTACAATGGTGTTTACTTTCACCATCTTTTGAACGCCTAGAGCCAATACGATGGTTACAACAGCAGGCAATCCTTCAGGAATGGCAGCCACAGCTAAAGAAATAGCAGTGAGGAGCATTTCAACGACATCACGTCCTTGGAATAAGGCTACGCCAAATAGGGACACGCATAAAATAACCGCTAGAATTCCCAACATTTTGCCTAAATCGGCAAGTCTTTTTTGAAGGGGTGTCATTTCCTCTACGGTATCGTTGATGATTTGTGCGATTTTCCCGATTTCTGTATTCATACCTGTTTGTACAACAACACCTTCTCCTCTTCCATAGGCAACATTGGTGGAAAGGTAAGCCATGTTAATCTTATCCCCTAAGGTCATTTCACCTTGGGCAATAAATTGGGCATCTTTGTCTACAGGGACAGATTCACCTGTAAGAGAGGATTCCTCCACTTTCATATTCACTGTGGATGTCAGCCTTAAATCGGCGGGAATCACACGTCCAGCTTCTAAAATGACTATGTCGCCTACTACCAACTGGGCAGCGGGAATTTCGCTGATGGTACCGTTTCTTTTTACAAGAGCCATAGGACTGGAAAGTTTTTTAAGTGCTTCCAGAGATTGCTCCGCTTTATTTTCCTGCACCATGCCAATGATGGCATTTAATAAAATAACTGCCAAGATAATCATAGAATCGCTATATTCTCTTAAAAAGGCAGAAATCGCAGCTGCAGCAAAGAGAATGTAAATCATAGGGTCTTTTAACTGTGCAATAAACATTTGCACTTTGGTTCTTTTTTTACCCTCTGCAAACACATTGGGTCCGTTTTTTTCCAGACGATTTTTTGCCTCTTCTGTTGAAAGACCGGTATCAGGATTGGAATTGATGCCCTGCATTACTTGAGAAATATCCTGTTGTTCAAACATATCGTACCTCCATTTTTAATAACGAATTTAAGTAAAATCAACAAAAGAAATTTGGTGACAATTCTTATATTTTACCACATTTATTAAATTATAAACAAAAACAACTGAAAACGTGAAAATCCTATGGTAGAAATGAGATATAGGTTGCATAGAAAAGAGAGAAATGGTATACTGCTACTGTGACGCGATAAAGTGTTAAAGTTAATAGGCGTAACAACCCATATTATGACATCATATAGAAAGGTAACAAGATGGATTATCAGTCTAAATTAAAAAATGATGAGGTGGATGAACTCTTTCAGGCAATTTTATCTTTGAAAAATGAAGAAGAATGTTATCGTTTTTTTGAGGATCTATTTACCATTAATGAACTTCATTCCATTTCCCAAAGGCTGCAGGTAGCAAAGCTATTATCGGAGCATAAAAAATATAATGAAATTGAAGAAATTACAAAAGCCAGCACGGCCACAATCAGCCGTGTGAACAAGTGCCTACATTACGGAGCAGACGGGTATCAAATGGTTTTTTCCCGATTAAAAGACTGATGCGGTGTATGTTTTAGCTTTAAAAAGTGTAACATGAGGGCAAAGCCCAAGAAGGCAATAAGACCCAGTGCTACGTAGGATGCTCTGATACTGATTAAGTCAGAAATCGTACCCATTAAAGTGGGCGCAAAAGCACCGCCTATACCGGTGGCACAGAGCATTAGACTGGTGATCTTCCCTGCGTTTTCAGGAGATTCTTCTGTAGCAACGCCAACCAACGTGGGCCAAAGGGGTCCTGAAAAGACGCCTAGAGCAATGCACAATAAAAAAGCAGATAGGCCACTGTTTACAAGAGACAGTAGGAGGAAAGAAATGCTGCTTGCGGCAAAGCCAAAGGCAATAAAGTAGGTTCGATATTGATTAAAAATACTGGTTATGATTCGGGAGGGAATCATAGACAGCCAAAAAACAGAGATAGCAAAAGCTGCATATTTTGGTGCATTTAAGCTGTTGGTGAAGAATGAATTGATAAAATAGCTGAAGCCACTTTCGTAGGCTACATAAAAAGCCAGAGCCACGATAAGGCAGACCAATTTTTTCGAAGCCAATAAGGAGAAGAGGCTTTCATGTGCTTCATTATGGGTGTCAGGCGGCAATGCAAATTGTGTAAAAAACAAAGGAATCATGAGAATCGCAAATCCCAATCCGCAAATGCCAAAGAGGAATTTCCAGCTAAATCCCAAATTTGTAATTAGAAAGTGGGTAATGACAGGGGATAAGACCGCGCCTATGCCATAAAAACATTGAGATAAATTAATATATCGGGCAGCTTTACCCGGATAGGCATCAGATAATGCGGCAGACATGGAACTTTGGCAAATGCTGAAGCCTACGCCCACCAAAAATATACCCAAGATAAATACCAGAATGGTAGGCGTCCAAAAAAGAGTAAAACAGCCAAAGGCAAAGGTCATAGATGATGCCAAGGCTAATTTTTTTTTGCCAAATCGATCAATTAGGGGTCCTAAAAGCAATGGGGCAAAGACCATGGCGGCAAATTGAGCGGAGACCAAGCTACCCATATAAACATTGTTTAAAGTAAATTCTTTACCAATGCTTAAAAGTGCAAACTGAAAACCACCCGATTGAAAACCTAAGAAAAATGGTAAAAATAGAGCCATAGGGAGCAGTAGTTTCTTTGAAGTTCTATATTTTTTCATATAATCTCCTTTACAATTTATGGAAACTGTTTTCAGTAGGGATCGTTTTATAATATGGAAAATAGTACTAGAAAAATTCAACAAGTTCCTTTTTAATGTGGCGCCAAGGAAAGCCAATGACATTTTCATAATCACCTAGAATATGATCCACATGGGTTCCCCAGGCGCCTTGTATGGCATAGCCACCGGCTTTATCCCAGGGTTCATCAGTGGTGAGATACGCTTTAATGGTTTCGTCCGTGTAATTTTTAAAAAATACCTCTGTAATTTCATAAAACACCTTTCTTTTTAGCGTATTGGGACATAAAATAGCTGTGCCGGTTACCACGTAATGGCTTGTGTTGCAAAGGGCTTTCAATATTTGAAAAGCTTCTTCTTTAGAAGAAGGCTTGCCTATGATCCCATCTTTGTAAACAATGGTATCTGCGGCAATGATGGCGGTATTTTCATAAGTTTGATCTATAAAAGGATTTTTCATGAAAGCCAGTTCCTTTTCAACTGAAAGCGCTTTTTTTAATGCCAAAAACATAACGGCTTGCTCCATTGAAATGACAGATGGAAGAGATTCTTCCACCTTTGAGGGAATAATCGCCAACTGCATTTGAGTTTTTTGGAGCATTTCAATTCTTCTAGGGGAAGAAGAAGCCAAAATTATTTTTTCTATACTCATTTTATAACCTTTCTAATTATGTAAAAATTATCTTCGGGGATATTGGTGTATCACGAAAGCATGTAGATGAATTGTTCATCGTCCACGCAACCACGGTTTTATTAGTTCATTATTTCATACAAAACGAATAATTTCAACCATTTCATAAATACTAGACACAAGAAGTAATTGATTCAAGGGAGACAGATTCAAGGGAGGTAGAAGATGGATGAAAATGAAATCAAAAAAATGAAATCAAAACATTATGAGAACTATATCAAGCAATTCTTACCAAAACCTAAATATTTTCAAAATGGACTAAAGGCATTCCTGGTGGGTGGACTGATTTGTGCATGCGCTTTATATGTACAAAATTTATTAATGGGTAAGGGCATGAGTGAACAGGATGCGGCAACTTATGTGACGGTTATTCTCATTTGCGGTGCGCAGCTTCTCACCGGTTTGGGGGTATTTGATACCATAGGCAAATTCGCCGGTGCCGGAGTTATTGTGCCCATTACAGGATTCGCAAACTCCATGGTTGCACCGGCTATTGAGTATAAAAAAGAAGGAATTGTATTGGGCGTAGGGGCCAAACTATTCAGTTTGGCAGGACCTGTGTTGGTCTGCGGTATCTCAATAAGTGTTGTAATTGGATTGATATCCTTGCTGTTTCAGAAATAGGTAGGTGTACTGAGATGAGGCGGGTTGTTTGATGGACAACAT
>JAVVUJ010000035.1:0-6049 GCA_036653195.1 Anaerovorax sp.
CTATTGAAACCCATTGCCAATTGACGAGACAATTTTTAATTTTTATTCCACTGTAATTTCTTTCACATTAGACACCCACTGTGGTTTGTTAATGTCTCCCGGTGCCTTTTGACCAATGACCATTCGAAAAGGCAACCCGTCTGAAGCCCGATACTCCTCTCCATTTTCATTCCAAGCAATGATCACAGGATACTGCTTCTCTGCATCCTGCTCATCAATGTAATCTTCCCGCAACGCCGCCTCAAGGGGCATGGATTGTTTATACCCGTCCTCCGCAATAAAGGTTACCTTGGAAGCGTTGGATTTCACCCCCGCAGCCTGAAGCAAGGTGCCCACCTTCACGCCGGTAAAAGAAAAATACGCTTTCGTTCCATAGTTATTAAGGGCAAAATACTCTGCCGAATAGGCACCCTCTTTTAATTTTTTCAATTCTGCCAAGGTAAATGTAGCCGTGGCGTTGACCCCCGTTCCATTGACAGTGAGAGCCGGGCCTTTCTTTTCATTTGCTGCCTTCCCCGATTCTTTTGGGGCTGATGATTTTCCCGGTGTCTTTGCCTGCTCTTTCGTTGCAGGTTTTTCCGTGGCCGCCTTTGTTGAAACTGCTTCCTTCGTGGAAATGGCCGCCTTAGAAACACGAACCCCTTCCTGTGTGGTGATTTTAGAATCTATGGTTTGATCCCCTTGCGTTTCTTTTCCATCATGGCCACAAGCCACCAAAGAAAAACAAAACACCACCAAAATAATCCCTAAAAGAAGCCCTTTCCTCTTTTTTCTATTGTCATTCATATTCATTCCTCACTTTGACAAAACTCTCAATTGACGAAACACCCAATTGATTGAATTCACAATCGACAAAATTTCCATCTAACAAAAATCGCAATTGGCAAACTCACAATTGACAAAACTCGCAATAGAGCAAACAGAAATCCGTTTGCTCTATTGCTGTGTTTCTATTTATTTTACCATTTTATAAAGGATTCCGCAATTTTGTTTTACAATAATCCCCATAACATTTTCGCCGCTTCCCCTCTGGTGGCATTGTTCTTTGGTGCGAAACGATTATTCCCCACACCCTGGATGACACCTGCCTTCTGCATGGTGGACACGGCTTCTTTTGCATATGCACTGATTTGAGTTTCATCTGCAAAGTGCACCTGCTTATTTTTCTCCTGCAATGTTTTCTTTTCCACATTCTTCTCAAATCTGTCTAAAACCACTGCCATATCCTGTCTTGAAATATTCTCTTCCGGTCTAAATAACCCGGCTGCGCCTGTTACAACCTTATTTTTCACTGCCCAATGAACTGCCTCAGCATACCATGCACCGGCTTTTACATCCTGAAACTGTGCCGTGGCTGCAGTTGTCGGCATTCCTGCTTTTTTATATAAAATCTGTACAAATTCAGCTCTGGTCATGGAATCATTGGGTGCAAAAATACCATTGCCTTTTCCATTGATCCATCCTGCATTTGCCAAAGCATATACGGCATCATAGTACCAAGCACCTTGTTTTACATCGGTAAACACAAGAGGTTCATACACAGCTGCAAATTGTGACAAATGAGAGGATGGCGTATCTACCGTCTTTGTTTTTTCGTTATATACGGCTCCGGCCATCTTTGTCTTGCGTCCATTGTTGTCAATGAAGTAAGCCGCTACATTCTGGGCATGTTTTCCTGCACCAAGGTCAAAAGGTATGGAAAGGGTAATCTTTTCTCCTCCAAAATCAGTCAAAAGCTGATTTCCAACCCATAAGCGAATGTTGACCACACGGCTTCCTTCCGGCAAGTGAATGCCCCCGTGTATTCCATCTTTCTCTACGCTCTCAATCTTTAAAACTATCTTCTCCCCTTTATACTCTTGACCAAGGGTGCTCAGGTGAAATAAAATACCGCCTGCGCTACTTTGAATTTTAATACCATCCAACCCACGGCTCTTCATGCTTTCCAAGAAGTCTGCCTGCAATGTCACATCCACTTCTTCCCCGGTTGATTTGGGTAATTGCAATGTAATCATCCCTTCCAAACTGTCTTTTCCCGTGAATATGCCATTCTCTTTCAGTGTTCTATTTATTTCTGCCAAAGCTTTTTCGGTCTTTGCAAGAGCATCTTTCATCAAATCAGCGGAAATTACAGCACTTTGCTTCTTGTTCTCATCCGTGATGCCATGACCGCTTACCGTCACGGTTCCGATTTTGTTCAATCCGGCCTGTGCCATTTCTACCATCGCCTTCTTCATGGCCGCTTTTTCCTGCTCATTGCCTTCATTCTTCACTACAGGTTCTGATTTTTTTATAAACTCTTCAATGACCGATTGAATTTCCTTGGGGTCTGTCATCTGTTCTATGCTGTTGACTAGATCTTTGGCTTCATTGATCACAGCCTGTGCCGGTGATTTTACTTCTTCCTTCTTATCTGCGCCGGCTCCTGCCGTGCCGCTTCCCGGTGCAACGGTTTTATTGCCCACTCTAATATTGACAATATTGTCTACCCAAAGCTCTTTATTAATATAGCTTGTATTTGGCTGACCTACCACCAACTTCAGGCCGCCCAGTTCTTTGCTTCCTTCTTTCCAAGCCAGCATCATGGCATTGCCATCCTTGTCCTTGCTATAAACACCTAAGGCTTCACTGTCTAAATTAAATTGTCTGTAATAACCATCCCTTGCTATCATGCGCACACTCTTGGCACTGCTCTTTAGATTTGCCTTCTTTAATACGTCACTTAAAGGTACCCCTGTAAAAGTGCTGCTTCCTCTTGTTCCAAAGTTGTTTAAAGAATCATAGGTCTCTGTAATGCTGCGCATTTCCTTGATTTCAGCCATGGTCAACCCAACCTTGGCTTCCACATCATCACCGTCTATGAGCAGATCTACCTGTGACGGAATTTCCGGTTTTTCCGGATCCTTGCCACCGCCACCTGATTCGTTTTCAACATTTAAGTTTTCAAATACATTCCAAGCTGCACCGCCGGTTCCACCCGTATACACGCCTCCATTTGGTAAGATGGTCAATGCGTATACATTGTCCATAAGGGGCAGCGGCCAATCAAACGTACTGTTGGAAAATCTATCGATGACCGAAATATCTCCCTTTTTTCCCTGTGAACAATAGTACGTGCCGATTCCGTCTGTACCAAACCAAATGCCGCCTTTTCCGTCTACTGCAACAGTTCTGATCTCCGGATAATAATTTGCAGTAGCAGGTTCTGTTACAATTTTTAGTTTCTCAATATCAGGAATTAACTCTTTTCCTTTATACTTTTTCACGGTTTGTTTATCCGGACTCACATAGTCCACACGACCGCCTACATTATCCAAATACGGATACGCACCTGAACGGACGATCCAAGCCTCGTCATTCTTTCCAACAGCGATGGAAGTCACCCAATAATCTGCCAAATAGCCTGAATTTAATCCTTCGCCTTTCGTATCCGCATCAAATTTGGTGAGTACACCCTTTGGATCCATATATGCATAACCGCCGCTAAATGGCCCCGTGGTTATATCTGTATACTCAGGATAGCAACCGATCCAAAGTCCCCCTTTGCTGTCCTTTGTCAGCACGTTTACAGAAAGAGCCGGTAGCCCGTCTTCCTTGGTGTATGTTTTCCAAGTATTTGTAGCCGGATTGAATTTTGTCAACCCACCAAAAGAACCAATCCATAGATTTCCGGAAGAATCCAATTCCAATGCCTGTACAAAATTGTGGGGTAGCTTCCCATCCGTATTCTCTGTTGTATGATTTGTAATTTCTCCTGTATTGCTAATGTATACAATGCCTTTGTTATTGCTTAAATTTCCATAGTCGTACCCTTGGGTTGCCCAAAGGCCGCCCTTGCTGTCCGGTACCACATCATAGACCCAATTTACAGGCAATCCGTTGGCTGTGGTATAAGACTTTGTAATGGCACCTTGGGAAGTAGCGTAATGAATGCCGTTTTTAGTCCCCATCCATATGCCGCCATCAGCCGCAGCCACCATATTCCTAATTTCATTGACAGCCGGTTGGTTGGACTCCTTTAAATAAGTCTGCCAATTGTAAGCAGGATTCAACTTCATGCCATTTACGTTTTTAATGCGATTTGCAGATTTACCCGAATCTCCGGCATCCATGGTTCTGTAAATTTGTACATAAGCCGTGTTTTTTGCCTCCGTTTTATCGGTATCCTCAATGGTTTTTCCATCCACTTCATAGGCCACAAGATAGTCCTTAGAAGCCAACTCTCCCACAGGAATCTCTTTTAAATTGCTTCCATGGGTTGTATCCTGATAATTGTCCGTGGTGGTGATGGTAATGGTTGTGTTGGGATTTTCAATACCAAGATCTTTTACCAGTTGGGAAAGCATCACACCTTTTGCAGACACCTCCTGATTCTTATACTTGTAACTTTTCGTTGTGGCTTTCATAGCCAACAGTTCTTTTTTCGTGTATGCCTTGGACAGGTTGTATGTGGAAGGAGACTGAAAGTCCTTGGCACTGATGGTAAAGATAACTTGATTGGCTATGGGATCTACAATTTCTATGCCCTCAATATTTTTCGCACAATTGAGCCAATTTGTACTGCCATCTATAGCGGTTCCGCTTACAGTTGCTGCATAATTCCGATAAATTCTGAAGTTTGCTTCCACATTATTTTTGTCTTTGTCTGAAATAGCAGCACCACTGACTTCATAGGCAACAAAATAATTTTGATTTTTTATAGCACCCAAAGTAATGTGCTCATACGTAGGTATTTTATTGGTTCCGTCATACTTGTAGTTTCCATTAAACCCATCTGTGGTTTTTAGATTTACAGTATAACCGTACGCCATATCAATGCCTGCACTGGAAATAACGCGATCTAAAGAAACACCTTTTACCTGATCTGTGACCCTTTCTTTACCGCTCATATAGGTATAGTCTCGGCTCTCCTCCCCTAAGGATTGTAACCCTTCCTTGGTGAAATTCTTTCCGCCGCTTTCTATGCCGTCTCCTGAAATCCGGAAACCGTCTGCTTCAGGCTTTTCCGCACTTCCTGTACCCACCACAATGCTGCTCAGCCATTTTGCACACCAACCGGAGTTATCATTGACTACCAGGCGAAGGGGTCCGAATGCATTTCCTTTGGTTTCATCAAATCCCGGCTTTCTGTCTGAGGAATCATTTCCGGCTACCAAGGGAAGCCCATTCATTCCATAAGCGATTAACAGGGGTTTTCCGTTTACATCCCCGTTCATAACCCGACTGATCTCACCGGTCATAGAAACTTTGTATCCGTCAGGACTGTAAAAATCCAGTGCGGAAGGTACAGTGACGCCTTCCTTCAATCCCACTTCATCGCGAATGAACTCCCAAAGCTTAATCCCCTGTATGTCTGCATCTGCTGCGCCGATTTTATAGGTATCCTGCTTCATGAGATTGGTTAATCCTTCAATTTCCCCTACGGTAAAGGTTTTAGGCGTTTTAATGTCGCTTCCCGAAACTCGAAGTGCAGGAAGATCCTTATAGCTGGCGTAAACACCATACTCATGTGTCCATCCCGTTACCTTGGATGCGGTCACTTCTATTTCCGATACATTTTCAATGCACTTGCTACTTGAAAATGTACCGTCCGTACTTTGAATGATCAATTTTAAGGGACCACCGCTGTTTTTATAGGTAGGTTGATAGCCTGCCGATGTGGTAGATGGCACCAAGGGCAGTCCCACTCCTGCCGATGTGGTTAAATCTCCGTTTGATCCATAGGCTAAAATGATTTTCTTGCCGCCCACACCGTTGACCAACTCTAAAATAGGGATTTGAACGCTGTCACCACTTGTATTTTTTACGGTAATGGTTTCTGCCAGAGAGCTCATGCCTACTTCTGCACTGTTTAAAAATTTAGACAGTTCAACCCCTCGATAGCGAAGCGTCTCTCCTTCTATGGCACTGCTTGATATGGTATACGTATCGGTTACCATATATTTTTGCTTCTTTTCAATCTCTTCTACAGAAATAGCCATTGGCGTAGTCTTAACCGCACCGGTAAAGTTTACCTTTTGATCTTTATAGTCCACATACTCTCCTTGGG
>JAVVUJ010000035.1:6059-17226 GCA_036653195.1 Anaerovorax sp.
CTGATTTTCTTTAAATTATTCACCGTAGCAACTTCCGGCAAAGTGCCCGCTTCTTTTTCCGCCTTGCTTTGAGGCATGATAAACAGAAGAGGTCCATCGGAATTTTTAATGGGCTTCACCTTCCCATCGACTCCTTTGATTCCATTGGGATCATCTGTTACATAACCAACATCACCCTTATTCGCCACCAATGGATATCCATTTTTGGCAAAAGCAATCATGGCTCCTAGGTCGCCTGTTCCGTTGACGGAATTGTACCCTGTTTCCTTTAAAGGATCCAGGGATGGCAGAAATGTTGTCTTTCCATTTGCATCTGTAAAGGTAACCGTTCCAATTTGCCCCTGCATACCCACTGCTTCACTGAGCAGGTACCACAAGTTTACCCCTTCAAACACATCCTGAATCTTTGCATTGTTTTTTGCATTTTTATAATAGTAATATCCCTTTTCCTGCCGTTGGTCTATGGTCGCCTTAGACAGTTCATTGCCTTTCTCATCTCTGCCGTAAAGCAACGCTTCTAACTCGCCCACTGTAAAGGTTTTGCTTTGTTTTCCGCCGCCCTGAAGGTTCACTTCCACTTCCAGTGCTGCGTTAGCATCCGCAGCTATCTTTTGATAGGCGCCATTGGCTGTGTCGTTGTATTGATGCGTGCTATACCGCACTTTGTCACCCACAAAGATTTCCTGCACCCTCTGCAGCTGATTGGACCCATTGTTGTGAAAATAATCCCGTTTTCCAAAAACCACACGCATGGGCCCGCCATCATTTCCCAATCCACTTTTATACCCGGGTAATCCGCTGTTTTTCACATAAGGATATCCATTGACACCATATGCCAAAAGTACAGGATATCCTTTCTGTACCGGGTATCCAAATGCATCCACCGTAGTCGTCTGACTTCCCGTAGGCGGAATCAACGCCGAGGCCGGCGGTCGGCTTGTCCCAAGGTCGTTGATGGCTTTTTCATACAAATAAAATGCATCCGGGTTTGCCAGTTCTTTGGTAGAAAAAACCTCCGCTGTCTTATAATTATCCCAAGAAGTGAAGGCAACTTTGGTCTTGTCGTCGTCTTTATAACTGTCCTTTAATCCTATAGATTTCAGCAAATCCCAAAGCTTTACGCCTTCATATTCGTTAACATACCAAAAAGTCGTATTGGCTAAGCCATATTCTTTTCGGAATCCCATACCGGATGATGAAATATTACCTGAAGCATCGTATTGAACTAAGTTTTCTATTTCTTCTGTGGTCAGGTTCACTTCTCTTCCTAAGGCCTTCCCTCCAAAGGTAGTCAAATACTGCTTGTTTTCCCCACCGTCATAGGGGACTGTATTGTGTTTAAAGCCCGGTGCCGGTTGACTTTCCTCTACGTAAATATACGCTACGCTTGAAAAGATTTTAGAAGTTGCCGCATTAGGAAAGGCAGCTTGGTCATAAACCACTTTTAAACAGCCGTCCCCGTTGCCAAGTTTCTCATCCAGTCCGTTAGCCATGGCATATACGAAAGGCCTTATATTGGTTTCATCGGGCATAGCGGTACCATACGCCAAAATCACGGGTGTCTTTGCCTTTTTAATGTCACTTAATTTCATAGTGGCTACCGTCTGCCGCAGCCGATTTTTAAATAAAACCGTCACGTTTTCATCTACAGGTTTTACCTTGTCATGAATGGTGCCTGCCAAAATATCGGCAACGCGAACCCCTTCATACATGCGCTCTGTGGTCACACCATTGCGTGTGTCCGTATACTTCCCTTTGTATAGACAGGCATCCTTGGCACCTTCCAGGGTTCCCACAGAAATAGGAACAGAAGCTACCACCCCCGGTCCCTCTACAGTCAGTGTGGCCCCTGTAATGGCATCAATATTATACATGTTTCCATCCGGAGTACCTTTTTCATAGGAAATATGCTGATACTGGCTCTTTGTAGGAAGGGGCGGTGTCGCCTCAGTCACCACCATTTCTTTTACCATTTTTATGGGAGAATTTCCCGTTGCGTAGACGGTAAGATATCCATGCACGGAAGGATCCTTCTTTGCCGTATCATAAATTCCCTGCAAGCTGTCAGATGCGCTCCCTTTTTCATAAGCCAGCATATATTTGTGGGAATCAGATCGAACATCCCCTACCGTTACCGATTCATTTTTGTACCCATCCGCTGAAATAAATTCCACCGTATCCGTATCTTTATATTCCGCCAATAGATTCATAAGGGGAATCCCTCTTGCAACATCGGTTTTGTCCCCACCCTGGGTGGAATACGTATAGCTTTCCGTCACTCTGTCCAGAAGCAACAGATCTGATCTGGTATAGTATTTATTGTCAACTTTTAAAATAGTTGGCAATTCTGACCCTGCCACTACTTTATCAATGGTTTTGTTGAACAATTGGTTATTTTTTTCTCCTATTTTTTGCTGCCCTACCATAAGCAACAGTGGCTGTTCATCATCAGGGAGACTCGTGGTTTCCACCGGCGGCGTTGTTTCCCCTTTCGTTCCTCCTTTTTCCCATGCTAACATAGCAGGAACAGTTACGTGATCAACTTCTGAGTCAGTCCCAATTCCCGGATAATAAAACCTCTCTACTGCCAAAGAAGGCGTTCTAAGTGGCTTTCCTTTAAGGGTAGAGTCTCCCTTGTGCTCTTTATCAAAAAGAACCGCATATCCATCTTTTGCCACAACTTGAACATTGGCATTGCTATACTTGCTAGCTGTATAATTAGAACCTTCAAAAAGCTTGTCTAAGGTAATTCCTTTCCCTTTATAAATGCTTTTTGTTTCACTGGTATTGATTGCAGAGTATGTATTGGTCACCGATTCCAGTGCTTCCAATTCCCCTCTGGTGTAAGCCTTCTCGTTGGCAATCCCTGCTGTCAAATCCCCCGGTGTCACCCCACCGTCGGTCACCAGTTTGTCTCCGGTCACCACTAAAATAGGCTTTTCCGTAGCTGGATTCCAGGTTGTAACGGCACTGCCCCCTCCACTACTTTCTCCACCGGTGGCATAGGCTTGCCCTTGAACCCACGGCATGGAAACAAAGCTGGTTGCTACCATTGCCACAATGACAAGGTAGGCCAATCCTTTTTTTAAGAATTTGCTTTTCTTCATTGCTAACATATTTACATTCCTTTCTGCGACATAGACGCACACCAAACAGAGGAATCTTACCGTCATTGGGTTTGATTCCCTTTTCATTTATAACTCTGATTCCCGGGTCACTTGATTATCCTATCAATGATCACTGCGGCTTCCGCTCTGTTGATGAGTGCCCTTCCGTTAAAATAAGAAACTGCAATGTTATCAAAGATTTTTTTATCCGTTGCCACCTGAACAGACCCTTTTGCCCACTGAGGGATTTTTGCCACATCCTTGTAAGCGGTCATGGTACCATTAAAAGCTTTTGCTTCTGCCTCTTTGCCCATGGCTCGAACAGAAAGCACGGCAACTTCATTTCTGTTAATATTTGCATTAGGGTTGAATTGATTGTTTCCCACACCTTCAAGAAGACCTGCCTTTACCGCAGCTTCCACATAAGGTGCATACCATGCTGTCTTTGGGACATCAGTAAACAATCCGGTGGGCGTTTCTACGGGAGTCAGTCCTTTAGAAAGAACCAACATTTTTGAAAACTCGGCTCTGGTCACATTTTTTTCCGGTGCAAATTTTCCATCACCCACGCCGCTTAACACACCTTTTTCCACCAAACTGTAAATGGCTTCTGAAGTCCAACCGTAAAAATTCCCTATATCTGTAAATTGCGTTCCTACAGACTTTGTACTGACTACAATAGATGACACATTTTGCAGGCATTTGGGTGAATTTCTCTCTCCCTTGGCTGTCTGTCCCACCATGAGCCTTAAAGGACCTCCATCATTGCCTACGCTTGCCACATAGCCCGCAGAAGCTTTGTCCGGAACCAAAGGTGTCTTGTTTTTTCCGAAAGCCAAAATAACCTTTAATTTTCCCGTATCTGCTTCGTTTATGTAATCCTCTTTTAAAATTTCCTCCATTGTAAAATTCATGCTGGCTCCATCACCGCAAACAATTTGTACGGAACTTGCCTCCTTTTTCACACCCGCCTTCTGTAAAAGATAGGGCAATGAAACCCCTTCATATTGGTCGGTATGGGGTTCTACCAATGTGCGCATGGTATAGTTCCCTTCCACCAATCCATCTGTCATTTTTTCCAGATCTCCTACCGTGTAGGTCATTTCTTTGGAAACACCGTCACCTTTCACGGAAATCAATTGTTTTGCGTAGGCCTCGTACGTATTTCCCTTGTGATCGGTGCCTGCAAACACTGTAACCGTCATCAAAAGCGCAATGCTTAAGGCCAAGGCTAAAATTTTGTAGCTTCTTTTTTTCATTTTCATTCCACTTCTCCTGTTTTGCCACGAAAAAAGCGAGTGTTCTCCATAGAAAAGCACTCGCACCAAACAAATAAGTTTTGCATATCTAATACATCTTACTCATACAGATATAGCCTATTTCCTTTTCAAACGGAAGGCAACGACGTTTCCATCAAAACCCTAACGACTAAAGCACCCTAGCAGTCATACCACTGTATGAGCTACCGTAGGCTTCTAAAGCTCGGAAATTATTTTTTTATAGGACTATCTTATCGTATAAAATTTAGATTGTAAAGTTTTTTTACTGATTTTGTGAATCATTTACTGTGACACCTAATTTTTAACAGAAAAACATGGGTGCCATTGTGTAGAATCCCCCTTCTTTATACTTCCAACTTGTAATCGCCCACTTTGATCTTGCCCCATTTCTTCATGCCATAGTCAATGAGTAAGGATAGGATCACCGGTAATACAATCTGCAGCAACAATACCTTTAACAGGACATCCATGCTGAATCCCATAGAAGTAAAGGTTCCGATTTGCCCTACGAGACCGGAAGTGCCCATTCCCGCACCTGCCGGAATATTGGTCATTTTAAAAGCCACCGTGGCGATGGGTCCGATGATGGCCGCCGCCAATGTGGGCGGTACTAAAATCCATGGATTCTTAATAATGTTGGGTACTTGCAGCATGGACGTTCCAATGCCTTGTGCAAAGAGTCCACCTACCCCATTCTCTTTAAAACTAATGACTGCAAATCCTACCATTTGTGCACAACATCCCACTGTAGCTGCGCCGGCGGCAATGCCACCTAAATCCAACATGATGCACAGTGCCGCACTTGAAATAGGTGCGGTTAGCACCAATCCTACTACAACCGAAACAATGATGCCCATGAGGAAAGGCTGTAACTCTGTAGCGTGCATGATAATGCTGCCCAACCCTGTCATTAAAGCATCCACTACAGGTCCGATGAGCATGGCTGCAAGGGCACCTAGTATGATGGTTACGGCAGGTGTTACCAAAATATCCACCTTGGTTTCTTTGGATATTGCTTTTCCAAATTCAGCACCAATTGCCGCAGCGATAAATGCGCCTGCCGGTCCGCCTAAGACCGCACCCATTCCACCGGTTATTACACTTGCAAAAAGTACCAATGGAGGTGCTTTCAATCCAAATGCCACAGCCACACCGATTGCAGGTCCCATAAAGCCCATGGTGGTTCCGCCTGATTGGATTAAGAATGTTGAAATTGGATTTGCGCCAAATAAATTGATGGTCTGCTCTCCCAAAGTTTTTATAATAAGCCCGATTAAAAGGGATGAAAACAACCCTAAAGCCATCGCCGATAAAGCATCACTAAAATACCGCTTTGCTGTAAATTCAATATCCTTTCGCTTTAAAAATTCTCTTACACTGTTCATTTTATTTCGCTGCTCCTTATCTATTTTCTTCTACTATATTTATGAATTCCAGCTGATTGTATCAGATAACTTGTCTAGTGTCAAGACACAAGACAATATTGCATTTCCCATTTTTTTATGCTATCCTTGTTTATACATAAGAAGAAAGAAGCGCTTCCGTTTAAGTGCTTCTTGTATCTAATTAGTGATGGAGAAACGTAAATGAGTCAAATAACTTCGGCGGAACGCCGTGAAAAAATAGTAGAAATCCTTTTGAATTCTGAAAAACCCATGAGTGCTTCCACATTAGCCAAAAAGTTTCAAGTAAGCCGGCAAATTATTGTGGGGGATGTTGCACTGCTACGTGCTTCCGGTTCAAATGTCTTTGCAACACCAAAAGGCTATATCTGCCAGAGTGACCAATCCTCCCATTCTCCCTTTGGTTTTATGGGCATGGTTCCTTGCAAACATACAGAAGCCCAGTTGGTTTCTGAGCTTTATACCATAGTGGATTTTGGGGGCTGTGTCATTGATGTCACCATCGAACATGCCATCTACGGCCAACTTTCGGGTTCTTTGGACATCCACTCCAGGCGTGATGTGGATGAATTCGTAAATAAGGTGGTTACAGGGCAGGGACGCCCTTTAAGTGATCTGACCGGTGGAATCCATCTTCATCGA
This sequence comes from Anaerovorax sp., assembly GCA_036653195.1. Lineage (GTDB taxonomy): Bacteria > Bacillota > Clostridia > Peptostreptococcales > Anaerovoracaceae > JAVVUJ01. The sequence continues at coordinate 12,492 of JAVVUJ010000035.1, forward strand.
ATAGGCTGTAAGGATAAGGAAACTTTTGACCTGATTTCTCAGGAGTTAAAGAGATTAGGTATTTTACTCACTTGAAATACCTAACCTTTTATTTTATTACAGTCTGCTTAAAACATTTTGGTAATATTCCGGGTTAATTTCCATTCCCAAATATTGTCGTTTTAAATTGTTTGCGGCAACCAATGTTGTTCCACATCCACAAAATGGATCCAACACAATTTGATTTTCTAGCGTGACCATAGATATAAGGATTTCCATTAGCTTCACTGCTTTTTGCGTAGGGTGTAATCCTCGGTCCGTTTTCTCGGCTTGCACTTTTAGAAGGTTTGAACAAACTTCCACACCTTCATTTAACGTCTCCGCCTCTTTCAGTCTCGCTTCATTAAAAGCGCCAATCTCATAATTTACAATATTGTCTGTAAGCGTCCCACCTACCGGATAGGGTTTCATAAACCATAAAATAGGTTCAAACAACGGTCGCAAATTTCCTATTTTCCACCCTTCCCATTTTTTGCTGTTTAATGCATCGTCTCTTCTATCAAATACACAACTCACTCTTTGCGCTCTGTATGCAGCTGCATCTTTTTCCCACGCAATCATATCTTTAAAAATAAAACCCGCATCCTCTAATGCACATATGCACCGGTGCGCCATTCTACGCCCTGCAAAAACAAAGCAACTTGCACCCGGCTTTAATACTCTATACCATTCTGCAGACCAAGAAGAACACCAATTATAATACTCCATAGGTATATTTTTATCCGATTGAGCCCATCCATTCAAAGGTTTACCCCTGGTTTTAAATATCGTCCCACTCTTCTTTTGAGAGGGGCTGCTACCTAGCAACGCCCCATTGGTATTGTTATGTAATACATCCCAATTATCGTAATTTATACCATATGGTATATCCGATAAAATCAAGTGTATGGATTCTGTATCGACTTTTTTTATTAATTCAATGGAATCTCCTAGCCATACTTCATTCATCAATAGTCACCCTCTCTCAATTATCCAGTTTGGATATATACGCTGTAATAACTGCTATTTTCTCATTTAATTTTTTTGCAGAAATCAACTCTGTAATCGCTTTTTTTCTTGTATATAAATTTATTTTCTCTATTTCTGAATTCCAATAATCAATTTCTCCTTTTCCTCTCTCTACTATATACGACTTGTAAAGTGCTAATTCCTGAAAATAATCCACTTCTTTGATGTTCATTTTCTTTGCTACTAACTTATCTGTCTTAGGCAAAAAACAGTCTTTTCTATTGTGAAATGAAAGTGCTTTATCTCGTGCAAACATCTGCGATGAATTCCATAAGGATTCTAAGCTTAATGTTTCAGTTTCTTTTATTTCATGTTCTAACAGTAGCGAAATATGCTCCCAAGATATAAGGCATACATTATGTTCTAGCGCTTTAGAATAAATTTGGCTTTTATTCTTGGGAAATTGAAAATAAGGGGCTACTAATACCGCATATTCATTTTCATCCCCTCTCCAATCGCTTAAATTTCCTACTTTAAAGTCTTTTTGATTTTTGGCTGTTCGGCTAAGTCTAAAGCACTTTGCATCAGCTACCAAGCTATACTGGTAACCCTTCAGACTTTTAGCAATGACATCTGCGCTATCTCCCCGCTCTTCCAACGCTTTTGCACCCAATCCCAATTCTCTAAAACACCTTGCCAAAACAATGTCTGATGCTTTAGAATATAATTTTTCTTCGGTGGAATCATGGTTAATATTTTCGGGAATGATCCCTATGTTTTTTACAATCTGTAAAAACACGCTTTGCTCTAACTCATCAATATACACCCGCATCAAACAGGTAGCTTGTTTAAATTCTTTTTGCACTAATTTACAAATTAATTCTACGAATTCTTTGAACATCTCAAATTCCCTCTCATTCATATCCCTTACAAAGATCATACATCAAGAACATACGTTCGTCAAGATAAATTCATCATTTTTATCATTGTATATTCTACCATTATTTAAGGAATTCTACCATTCCTATTTTTCGTCTATGAAATCTACTTTATTGCGTGCCTTCGGGTGGTGATCTACCCTATGTGCGCCCATGCCGGGCGCACACATAAAAAAACATGGTATGGGTTCAGCCCATACCATGCCTTTTTATTTTGGGATATTCTCTTTTTTATCGTTTCTCATTTGCTTTTTTTAAGTCTCCGGCTTACCTAAATATAAGTCCCCAGCTATTTCATAGAAGCAACGATTGCCTTTTCATAAATTTCAAGTCCTGCGTCAATCTGTGCATCTGTTACGCAAAGTGGGCAAAGGAATCTGATTACGTTTCCGTGTGTTCCTGCACCTTCAAGAAGTAGTCCGTGCTGTACTGCTTCGTTGATGATTGCTGTAACGATTGCGCCGTTTGGTGCCTTTGATTTCTGATCTGTTACGAACTCGATACCCATCATAGCGCCTGTTCCTCTAACGTCACCGATTACGCCATATTTTGTCTTCCATTCGTTGAATCTCTTCATGCATTTTTCAGCAATCTTCAGTGCTTTTCCAGGATAATCTTCTCTTTGCATAATCTCAATAACCTTCAATGCAGATGCACAAGATACTGGGTTACCACAATAAGTACCACCGATTGTTCCCGGGATAACGCCATCCATAATTTCAGCTCTTGCTGTTACTGCAGATAGTGGAAGTCCACCGGCAATAGATTTTGCACTTGTCATGATATCTGGTGGGCATCCTGCTTCTTTAAAGTACTCAGAAGCAAACATTCTTCCTGATCTTGCGAAACCGGTCTGCACTTCGTCGCAAATCATAAGGATTCCGTACTTGTCACAGATTGCTCTTACTGCTTTAACCCATTCAACAGGTGCAGGAAGGAATCCGCCTTCGCCTTGAACCGGCTCAAATACGATAGCAGCAACATACTGTGCAGGAGAAGCCTGTTCGAAAACTTCTTCTAATTTTCCTATGTAATATGCAATGGCTTCGCTGTCTGTCATGCCTTCAGGCTTTCTATAAAGATTTGGGAATTCAGCTCTGTAGATACCATCTGGGAAAGGTCCCATTCCAACTGCGTATGCTTTCTTTGATGTCATAGTCATTGTCAACATGGTTCTTCCGTGGAAAGCACCTGAAAATACGATGATATTTGGTCTGCCTGTAAAACCTTTGGCGATTTTAACTGCATTTTCATCAGCTTCAGCACCACTGTTTGCAAACATAGTCTTTTTCTTGTCTCCCTTTACCGGAACGATTTCGTTCATTTTTTCGGCAAGTTCGATATATCTTTCATGAGTTGTAATGTTCATCATAGCATGGAAAAATTTCTTAGACTGTTCATTGGCAGCTTCCACTAATTCCGGATTGCTGTATCCAATATTCAATACACCAACGCCACCAATCCAATCAAGGAAAGTATTTCCGTCTACGTCTTCAAACATAGCACCTTCACCTCTTGCGATAACGCAAGGGTATCCGCACTTGATTGCTCCAGGCATAGCTGCAGCTCTTCTGTCAATGACCGCCTGTGCCTTAGGTCCTGGAAGTGGTGTGATAATCTTAGGTAATGCTTCTCTTAACATTTGTTTTCCTCCTGATGTTCTTAAATGTTTTTAACTTAATTATTTTATATCCAGCTCGGATAATTTTCGGTAAAGAGTTGCTCTGCTTAGACCAAGTTCTTTTGCCACATTATCCTTTGCATTGCTGTTTCCGCCATACTTTTCTAGTTTTCTAATGAGAATTTCTCTTTCGAACAATTTTACTTGCTCGCTTAATGGCAACTTGCTGTCAGTGATTTGAATGGGACTTTCTACAGTTTTAATCAATCTTGCGGGAACAGCATCAATACCGATGGTATCCCCAAAGGCCATATTGCTGCCATATTCCACGGCATTTTCTAATTCTCTTACATTTCCCGGCCAATTGTAGTTTAAATATAATTCCTCTACTTCAGGGCTAAAACCTGTAATTTTCTTATTCATAAATCGATTATACTTTTGTAAAAAGTAATGCATGAGCAATTTAATATCGCTCTTCCTCTCCCGCAGAGGAGGAATCATAATGGGAATCACGCTTAACCTATAATAAAGATCTTCTCGAAAGGTTCCTGCCTGAATCATGGCTTCCAAATCTTTATTGGTAGCTGCAATCACTCTCACATCCACAATGATGGTCTTATTTCCACCGACTCTCTCAAAACGCATATTTTGCAATACATGGAGAATCTTTACCTGTAGATGCAATGGCATGTCTCCAATTTCATCCAGAAAAACAGTACCCCCATTAGCCAATTCAAATTTTCCGATTTTCCCTTTGTCGTTGGCACCTGTAAAAGCACCTCTTTCATAGCCAAACAATTCGCTTTCCAACAAATTTTCCGGTATTGCACCGCAATTGACCGTGACGAATTGGCCTTTTGATCTGGAACTGGCAAAATGTATCGCCTTCGCAAACATTTCTTTACCGGTTCCGCTTTCTCCCGTAACCAACACCGTAGAATTTCCTCTTGCTGTTAGGAGAGATAAATTTTTCGCCTTTAAAATGGCTTCGCTTTCTCCCATGATATCATCGAATGTATATTTCAACGCCCTAGTATTTATATTATATACCAATTTTTGCGCTTCTTCAATATCTCTGAAAGATATTACCACCCCGCCGACTCTTCCTTCTCTGGAAAAAGGCTTTGCTGTAACAATTAAATGAAAAGAGCCTCTTCCATTGCTGTAAAGTTCCTCATTTTCAGTATAC